>JASFIX010000111.1:0-9297 GCA_050122435.1 Desulfobacterales bacterium | reverse complement strand
TGTCCTTCAATCCTGGTGCTCAGCGGATACCGGCCAAGCTCAGCGGCATCCGGGTCATAATTCATCAGATCCGGCTTTTTGAGACGCAAAAATCGATCACCGCCTTTTTTTCTAATCTTGTTCGAAAGCATTTTTGCGGTGCGTATGCCGGGCAGCTTTTCTTTGTAAAAGGCAAAAAGGTCTTCTTCGCTGATCAGCACATCGCGGCGCCGCAGACGATTTTCGATGCCCTCGATATCATCGATCAGGCGCTGATTGTGTTTCATGAAGGCAAATGGTTTCTTAAGGTCTCCTTTTACGATCGCCGCACGGATAAAAATATCGCTAGCTTCATCCGGGTTTATGGGGCCATAAGGAACGGATCGTTGAGAAATGATGATCAAACCAAAAAGGCTGACCTGCTCTTCAGCCATTACCTTTCCCTGGTTTCTTTTCCAACGCGGATTCAGATAGGTGCGTTTGCACAGATCCCCGCCCAGCTCTTCCAGCCATTCGCTTTCAATATTGGCGACCGTGCGGGCAAACAACCTGGAGGTTTCGACCATTTCAGCCGCCACTATCCATTGGCCGGCTCTGTCAAATAATCCCGATCCCGGGAAAACCATCACCTCACGGTTCTGGGTTGCCCGGAAAAAATTCTTGTCCTTTTTCTCGCAGATATTGGAAAGATATCCGCTGAGAATCGATTTGTGAATATTTTCAAATTCGGATTGCGGATTGCGGATTGCGGATTTTCTAACCGCCCTTTTTCGACTTTCTGCGTTCCAAAATCCATGCTCCTGTAAAATCGCAATAATCTGATGATAAATATCGCGCCATTCGCGCATGCGGTTGTATGATAAAAAGTGTTTGCGACAAAACCGCTTAAGCTGATTGGCGCGTTTTTGTGTTTGCCAGACATGATTGTAGCGATTCCAGATATTGAGCAGCGTGGTAAAATCAGATGCGGGATCGTCAAACAGTGCATGCATCTGATCGGCTTCGGCTGCTTTTTCCAGCGGCCGCTCGCGGGGATCCCGGATGCTGAGCGCCGCGGCAATGACGGCTATTGGATCGATGCACTGCCGATCTCTGGCTTCAATCAGCATTCGGGAGAGCCTGGGATCCAGGGGGATCTTCGCCATGAAACGCCCCTTCTCAGTCAATTTAGGCAGTTTTGATGGTCGGCCAATTTTCCGGCGCGGTTTGCTGGATTCAATTTCAACCCTATGCGCTTTGCCCTTTGCGCCATGCATGTTGGTGATCGTCCCCAGTTCATAAAGCAAATCAAATCCATCTTTAATGCTCTTTGGATCGGGCCGATCAATAAAGGGAAAATCGGCGATGTCGCCCAGCCGGAGGGCAATCATTCGCAGAATGACTTCCGCCAGATTGGCCCGCAAAATTTCAGGCCGGGTGTACTGGGGGCGGCTCTGGTAATCATCTTCCGCATACAGGCGTACGCAGATACCCTTTTGCACCCGACCGCAGCGCCCTTTACGCTGGTCGGCGCTGCTGCGGGAAACCGGCGCCACCGGCAAAGAGGTGGTGCGCGACCGCGGAGAATATCGTAATATTCTTGCCAGGCCGGAATCCACCACATATTTGATCCCCGGGATGGTAAGGGAAGTTTCGGCCACATTGGTGGCCACAATGATCTTGCGTTCAGATGTACGTGCAAAAACCCGCGCCTGCTCGGCGGCCGTCAGCCGGGCATAAAGCGGCAGGATACGCGATTTTTTTGGCCCGGAAGCTTCAATCAGGTCACAGGTATCTCTGATATCCTGTTCGGTGGGCATAAAAACCAGAATATCACCCCGGGAACTCTCTTTTATAAGCTGGTTGACCGATTCAGCCGCCCGCTCAACATGGGTTAAATCGTTGTTTTCATCACTTGAGGATTCCGGCGGATGATAGCGAACATCCACCGGATACATGCGACCCGACACTTCAATTACCGGGGCATCGCCAAAGGCTTTGGAAAATTTTTCCGTATCAATCGTGGCAGAAGTGATAATCAGCTTAAGATCGTTCCTGCGAGCCAGCAGGGTCTGTAAAAAACCCAGAATAAAATCGATGTTCAGGCTGCGTTCATGGGCTTCATCGACAATAATCGTATCGTAGGCGTTCAGATATCGATCGGTTTGGGTTTCGGCCAGCAAAATGCCGTCAGTCATAATCTTCAAATACGCATTTTTGGCAGTGCGATCTTTGAATCGAATTTTGTAGCCGACCGCCTGGCCGATTTCCTGTCCGAACTCCTCGGCAATACGACGCGCCACGGTCATGGCCGCAATTCTACGGGGCTGGGTGTGACCGATGATGCCGTCAAGGCCCCGGCCTGCAGCCAGGCAAAATTTAGGCAGCTGGGTGGTTTTGCCGGAACCGGTTTCACCGGAAACAATGATCACCGTGTGCTGCTGAATCGCCCGGATGATGGCATCTTTTTTGGCGGTTATGGGGAGGTCTTGATTGTAGTTGAAAATCGGCCGGTTCTGCCGGCGCCGGGTTCGCCTGGCCGCTGAAGCCTGCAGCCGCTTTTCGAGTCGATCAAGCCTTGCGCGCATCTTTTCATTCGGCAGCGGTTTGGCCTTTTTCCGGGTTAGGCGTTCGATTTCCCGAACGGCCGCAATGCGGTCGACAACCATCACTTCCGGCAAAAATGATTTGAGTTTTTTTATTTTGTTCGCAAAATGTTTCATTATTCCAACATTCCAGTTGTAGCTGAGTCTCTAACTTGCTATTACCTACCGATCTGAAGCTTAAAAATCAAGAATACCTTGCTGTGTCATCTCTTCTGATCTAGACCCATCAATAAAGCCCAATACAAATATCCATTGAATTTGTGGTCATATTGGTCGCGATTTCTTTGGTATTCATTAAAA
Source organism: Desulfobacterales bacterium (assembly GCA_050122435.1). GTDB lineage: Bacteria > Desulfobacterota > Desulfobacteria > Desulfobacterales > JAHEIW01 > JAHEIW01. The sequence goes on along the minus strand of JASFIX010000111.1, from coordinate 6,433 downwards.
GGGCGCTACACGTGGGAATATTCACAACGCAAAGTGCGGACCTTAGGCGGGAAAAAATCAAATGATTTGAAATATTATTCAAAAATCAAAGCAATGTGATTAATAGCGCTTTACCTTCCATCACCAACAATAATAAAGGGTGCCCAAAAAAGAGGATGGGCATAACTGGCTATGATTCTACCTGTTTCTTTTTCCTTCAAATGTTCATTGTCGATCATTTTTAGAACGGATGATCGCAAGGCCCTTGCCCGAGATAAAGTCGAATTTTCCTTTTGCGATCGAAAAAGCCCGGTTGTTATCAGTTTTGCCGAAGTCGTTTCCACCGACCACATGCTGACTAAAATTGCTCTTGTTCCAGAGTAGAAAAAGGCGCGGCCAAGTCCTGAAATTGCCTCGGCCCCCGTGCCATCGGCTGCTCCGGTGTTGCATGCTGAAAGCACAATCCAATCCGCATCCAAATTCAATGTCATAATTTCACTCATGGTCAGCAGCCCATCTTCGGTTTCCCCTGTAACTAATGGAGATGAGAGTGCAATGGCGGGCTGATCCAATCCATCCAGATCGCCAGGGACTAAGCCGTGTGAGGCAAAAGCAATCACGCGTCGATCTGACAAATTCATATTTTTGATCCTGCTTTCAGATGCACGTTCACCTAAAAAGACGTCTTGCTCAAGATCAGCTCCCATCGTCATGGCAATACCCACAATTTCTTCAGCAGTATCAGGGAGTCGATTTAAGTCTTGTAGTTTACAGGAAGAAATTTGAGCTTCATCCAGATACCCATTTTTGGTAACCCGGATTCCCCTGGCAAAAATCGGTACATTCTGGTCGCCAGGCTTTTCGACACGCTTATCTTTTCTGCTCAATTCAATTGTGCTTCTTTCTATATCAAACAACGGATCACCAAATCCGACAAAGGGTTTGCGATCTGCGCTACCTTCGGGGATCACTCTCAAAGATGTAAATGCAGAGACCGAGGGTAGCCGGGTTAAAGAAGCTGTTCGAATCAGCCAGGGAACATGACGATAATTTGAGAATAATATTTCTTTTTCAGTAGCATGTACTATGGGGGCAGTCGGTAAAACTGAAAAGGGTAACTGGCTGAGTGGCCCCGAGGTAATAATGATGAGATCGTCTGATCCAATCCAACCTGCCGCAACCGGTTGGAAGATCCGCGTATAAAGATCAAATGACAGGTTAAGGTCAAATTTAGGTATATCTCCGAGGGTATGGGGTTCGGGATCAAGTGCCTTCCGTAATTTACTGACGATTTCTTTAATATTGTTGCTTGTCAGCTCCAGTTTGGAAAATTGCACGCGACCTTGACTCGGAATCGCCCATACATAAGTTTTGTTTCGACCACCGTATATGAAAAGTAAAGCTTCCTTTGAATTTAATAGATCCTGAATCAATGATAACGGCGCCAATTCAGGGTTTTTTAGGTTTGAATATTTGGGGAACCTCCTGTTTATTTCATTAAGAACAACATTTCTGGCGTTATCTAAGGCGTTTATTTTGTGTTTCAAGGATTCAAGCGCTTTAGGATTTTGTTGGCTTTTCGGTGCAGCGATTACATTGGACAACATTTCCTTCAAAGCCTGAATTTGTTGGGTAGCACTTTGCTCTTTTCTGGTAAGGTCTAATAATCCTGAATATTGTGTTGCAGCCGCCCTGGCACTATTTTCATCAATGGCCGCTCCAACTTTATTGCGGATGATAGCCTGAGCTAATTTAAAAACTTCTTCAACAGGTTTGATCTGAAATTTTCTTTCTGGATCGGTTCCTTTCAGGCGATTTAATAATTCCATATAATCTTCGATGATAATCCTAAATCTGCTTTCTTTGGCTAAATCCTTGGCACCGTATTTTTTTTGTTTGATTAAGACGGGCACTGCTTGGTTATAAAACTCAATTGCTTTTTCATTATTCCCATTGGCCGCATGTATCAATCCATGAATCGCCAGTATCTCAGCAGATTTATAGTTTTCTGTAATAAAAAAGGGGTCGTATATGGATCTTGCAGATTGGATGAGCTCCTCTGCTTTTTTGGTTTTATTGTTCTTCAGGTAGGCAATAATTATATTCGGGTTTTGGGACACATATTTTTTAAAAAAATAAGGATTATCATGGCTGCCGTCGTACGCCTTATCATATTCCAGCAATGCATCGCTAAACCTGAATTTGGCGAATCTAACGTCACCCGCGAAAACCCTCGCCTGAACCATTGTATCTTCATTTCGGAGCACACCTAAATTATCTAAAATCGAAATTCTAGCCGTTGAAATTAACTGCGCATCATTAATTCTGCCCTGGGCCAGGAGTATCTCACCAAAGGCACCCAGTGAAGATGCGGTAAAATTTGAATTTTTACCCGATAGTCGAACGGCTTCTGTTACGGCCTTGCGAGCATGATATTCGGCTTCGATGAGCTCTCCTTGCTCCTTGAGATTTGTCGCCAAAAAACGTCTTGCTCTAACAGCTTCTAAAGGCCTTTTTTGTCTGTTCTTGTGGGCCTCATTTAGGTACATATGCTTAAAGATTTCTGCTTCTGAAAATTTTCCCTGCAATTCGAGAAATTCGGCATCGGTTAAGATTTTACTCATTTGAAACTTCGGCTGGGTCATCTTCACGATTTCCGGTTGAATGTTATATATTTGATCCGCCTTTTCTTTTAGTTTTGCGGCCGTTGAAAAATTCCCCATATTTTGATGGATACGAGCTAAATGCCAATAATATAAGGCATTAAAGTCAAGAACCTTTAAAGGTTTTTCTATCTTAATTGCCTCTTGCAAAAGATCTATCGCAACTTTAAAATTCCCTGCTTTCATTTCAGCTTCAGCAAGTTCTTCCAGCAGGCGAGAATCTTCAATCCCTGCCAGCTTTACATTTTTAACTGCCAGTCTGAGATCCTCTCTGCTTTGCTTCAGGCGACTGAGATAATGTCGCGCCCTCGCACGCTTTGCATAAAATATCGACAAATCAAAATAGCTCATATTTGGGAGAGGTTCGATATCGGTGCGCTTTTTTATTTTTAAAATATTGTCTTTAGAGCGATTATAGGGATCATTCAGCACCGACATAATATCATCTATTTTGCGAGGAGGTGGAGTCGTTTTCGCCGTATTCAACGTGATAATCGTTTTTTTGGCATCCTCTATTTCCAAATTTGTGGTGGTCGACTTACAGGCGGTGCCAAGCACAATCATCAAAGCAATTGAAATAATTATTTTGAATACATCTGCTATCTTTTTACGTTTAACGGTATAATTAACCATTAAGAAGCTCCTGTATAAATGACTGGATCTGATTGTGAAAACCGCTATGTCATTAATTATATTCCACAAAAGCGCCATTTTTGACTTGATAGATAATAAAGCCAACGTTGATTGGATCACCATTTGCATCAAAGCGAATTTTGCCAATCGGGGTCTCAAATGTGTCTTTATGTAATACTTCTTTTAGTGCGGCATAATCCGTAGAACCGGCACTCTCTGTGGCGGCGATTAAAATCTGGGTAGCCGCATAAGCGTTTAAAAAATACATACCGGGTTCGGTGCCGTATAATTTTTGATAGGCTTGCTGAACTTTTTTTGCCGCTGGATTGTTTTTTGAATCTTTTTCACCGGATACAAAAACCCCTTCCGCAAACTCACCTGTAATCTTGATAAAATCCTCATCTTTGACGCCATTATCGGAGATAAAAAGGGTCGTCATATTCTTTTTGCGCATTTCCGCTAACATCTTAGAGGCCTCTGTATAATAACCGCAATAAATAACACCATCCGCATTGGAGCTCTCAATATTTTTTATGACCTTTGCGTAATCTTTGGCGCCGGGCGAGATATCCTTGAATAAAGCAACTTTCGCACGCTTGTCTTTTTTGAGATAGGAATTCACTGTCTTTGCCAGGACTTTGCCGTAATCACTCTTATCGTGGATGACCGCTAATTTTCGCAAACCCAATTTGTTTAAGGCTAAATCAACCTGTAATTTTGCTTCTAAATCATCAGGCGCTGCCAGACGATAGAAATTTGGATATTTTCCCTGGGTGAGTCTGGGGTCGGTTGCAGAAGGAGACATGACGATGAGTTTAGCATTTTTATATTTATCAATTGCCGCCCATGTTGAAGCGCTGCACATATGCCCCATAACGATTCGAACATCTTCGGAAACAAAGGCTTTTGCAACCTTGGCCCCAAGTTGCTTGCCACATTTATCATCTTTGGCAATGAGTTCGATTTTCTTTCCAAAAATACCGCCATGGTCGTTTGTTTCCTTAACAACCATTTCAGCGGCCCTAAGCATTGGAATACCATACTTAGCGAATTCACCACTGTGAGCTCCGGCAACACCAAGCTTAATGGTTTCATTCGCTTTAGATTCCGTTAAAACTGTTAGTAATAGAAAAATACAAACACTTATAGTAGTTATTAGTAATATCAAGCGTTTCACCATTTCTTCGGCCTCCTTACCGATATTAAAATCCTGACATAAAAACATCCCGCTTTTCTCAAATTCACAATCTTATCTGTGGTGCGAAGTCAATTTAAACTGCGGTTTGCGATAAATATCAGGGTCAAATAGTTTTCAATCAAAGTTTACCATCACTTACCGGACAACAAGTAATTTATCAAAAGTATTCAGAAAGAGCCAAGAAAAGTCATAATGCAGTTGGTGGTTTTCATAAATTAAATATGTCTTGCTGATACAATAAATATCATTTACTTTCAAATTGTTTAGTTTTCTATCTGATAATAACAAATATTTTTACCGATTAAGTGCAAGTACATATTAAAGGGGGAAAAATGAAAAGCTTTCGTAAAGAGCTTTGGTTTGAGGTACCCTCCCGCAGGGCATTCATCAACATCACCCCGCAGGTGGCGGAATGTTTGCAGGAAAGCGGCATCAGGGAAGGCCTGGTGCTGGTCAACGCCATGCACATCACGGCATCCGTTTTTATTAACGATGACGAATCCGGCCTGCATCATGATTATGATGTTTGGCTGGAAAAGATCGCCCCCCACGAACCGGTATCTCAGTATCGGCATAATGTGGGCGAGGACAATGCCGATGCCCACATGAAACGCCAGGTCATGGGTCGTGAGGTGGTGGTGGCGGTAACCGACGGAAAATTGGATTTCGGCACCTGGGAGCGGATTTTTTACGGTGAATTTGACGGCCGGCGGCGTAAACGGGCCCTGGTTAAAATTATCGGCGAATAAAATATTTCAATAAAAAATGACCTGTGAAAAAAATATTTAAATTAAACCATCACTCAAAAAAATTATTGTTCTTATTTTTTGGTGGTTTTCATGAATAAATTACTATTAAACCGGTATCTTATATCATAGCCTGACTATCGTGAAACTAAACTGTCATTCATTTTTTAATTGACATTCACATTGGTTTTCCGTTAATAGGCTATGGCAGAATTTCCGATTTTTTTAAAGCGTTACCTCATCTGAAATCCCGCAGCAGTTGAATTTTTGTTGTCAATATTCTAATGGAGACCTGAAATGATTGCAGCGGTTCTTGGTTCGGCAATCCAAAAGGGATTATTATTCCTTCACCCTGAAGATGAAATCCATACAGTAGGCATTCAAATAAGGCGGGCTTTATGCTTGAAATACAAGGTGTAGAAAAAAGCTTTGGCGGTCTGAAGGCCGTTAATGATTGCTCTCTGGAAGTAAAAGAGGGATCGATTACCGGGTTAATCGGGCCCAATGGCGCCGGTAAAACAACCCTATTTAATATCATTACCGGTCACTATAAACCGGATCGCGGCAAAATCCTTTTTCAGGGTGAAGCCATCGAAGGTCTGGAGCCTCACCAGATATTCAAGAAAAAAGTTTACCGGACCTTTCAGATCACGCGTGAATTTTCTCAAATGACGGTTCTTGAGAATCTGATGATCATGCCCGAGCACCAGGTTGGAGAAAAGATATGGAACACCTGGTTTCGGCTGTCATCGGTTCGCAATCAGGAGAAAGAATTAAGAGATAAGGCCCTGGAGGTCCTCGAGTTTGTCGAGCTGATCAAACTTAAAGACGAATATGCCGGCTCCCTTTCCGGCGGCCAAAAAAAGCTTTTGGAAATTGCACGCAGCATGATGGCCGATCCCACGATCGTTCTTTTGGACGAGCCGGGTGCCGGTGTCAATCCAACCTTGATGGGCAAACTGATTGCCAATATTGAAACCTTGCGGGATGAAAAAGGCATGACCTTCTTTTTAATTGAACATGACATGGATTTGGTCATGAAACTGTGTCATCCCGTAATTGTGATGAGTGAAGGCACAAAATTGGCTGAAGGATCGGCTGATGAAATTAAAAAAGACGAACGCGTATTAGAAGCATATTTAGGTGGGCAATATCGATGATCATCTTAAAAGCAGATAATATTACAGCAGGGTATACAAGGGAAGTCAACATTC
>JASFIX010000110.1:0-9358 GCA_050122435.1 Desulfobacterales bacterium | reverse complement strand
CCGGCTGTTGCAAAGGCCGTATGCAATACCGGTACGTTTACCGCAGATTGCGGGTAAGGACCCACAATAATAGAAGCGCAGCTGGCCGGTATAACCAGGATAATTTTTTCACCCAAGGCCTTCAGTGCAAATTTAATTGCAATGGCCGCGCCGCACCCGGGGCATCCCAGATGTCCCGGTTTAAAATAGTCTCGATCGGTCACTTTTAGTTGTGCCATGAGTTCAATGTCTCCTGATCGAGCCCGATCCATATGTTTTCAGTTTGCGGGCGATCATTGCTTTTGGTTTGCCAGTAAATATCTTCAATAGTTTCCGGAGTTACATCCCGGCCGCCGAGACCGGCGATATAGCCAAAGATCTTTGGCGGTGCTTCGGCATTATACAGGGCGGCTCTGAGCTCCTGGGCAAATATACCGGAGGCACCAAAGGAACAGTTCCGATCCACCACCGCCACCTTCTGTTTGCCGCTGAGAACCTGCCGGCAATAATCAATGGGGAAGGGTCGAAACATTTTCAGTTTTAACAAACCGGCTTTTTCGCCTGCTTGGCGCAAACGATCCACCGCCTGACGACAGGTGCTGACGGTCGTCCCGGCAGTTACAAAAATGATCTCGGCATCTTCGCACCGCACCGTTTCTGCAGGGTTGTGCTGGCGATCAAAGATGGTCTCAAATTCTTCAGCGATGCGGGAATAATTTTCCGGGACCTGTTCCATAGCGGTTTGAATATTATAACGCATTTCCATGTAGGCCTGTGGAGCCACAAATTGATTAAAAGCAGCCGGGTTGGCGGTATCGAGTTGAAAGCGGGGCAAAAATGGCGGAAGAAACTGATCAACCGGTTCCTGATCGGGGATATCAACCGGTTCATAGGTGTGCGAAAGGAAAAATGCATCTAAAACAATCATGACCGGCAGGTTGACAGATTCGGCCAGTCGGTAAGCCATCAGGGTGGTATCGAGGACATCCTGGCTGTCTTCGCAATACAGTTGAATCCAACCGGTATCGCGTTGGCTGAGGCTGTCGGTTTGATCCAGCCATATGTTCCATCCCGGCCCCAGCGCACGGTTGACATCCGCTATAATGATGGGCAGGCGGGCACCCGATGCCCAGTGCAAAAGTTCGTGCATATAGGCCAGACCGTGGGAAGAGGTAGCCGTAAAGGTTCGCACACCGCTGCTGGCGGCACCGATGATTGCCGCCATCGCCGAGTGCTCGCTTTCGACACATATAAAACGAGCGTTGAGGGTTCCGTTGGCGCAGTGCTGTGATAGATCCTCCACAATATGAGTTTGGGGTGTAATGGGATAGGCTGCGATCACCTGAACTTTTGCCAGCCGCACCGCTTCCGAAACGGCCTGGCTGCCCTCAGCCACCTGTTTCATATTTTTTCCTCCTTCAAGGCCATGGCATTGCGGGGGCATTCTGCGACACAGAGGCCGCATCCCTTGCAGTAATCCAGATTGATGTGTCGGCGTTCATCTTCCACGATCACCGACATCTCCGGGCAATACAGACGGCAATAATCGCATGCATTGCAGATGCCGCAATTAAAGCAACGACTGGCTTCCTCAAGGGCCGCTTCCTTAGCAAGTGTTGATTCTACCGGTAAAAATGACTGAATTCGATCCTCAACCGGTAATACGGGCGTTTTGACCCGAGCAGCGCTTTTAAAATAATGAGTGTTGATTTCGTTGTAGGGCACAATATGTGGACTTCTATCTTTGCGCTCCTTGCCCAGATATATCGTCATGGAGACATTCGGCCCGGGCCCGATCTGACAGCCGCTAACGGCTTTTTTCACAGCATCCCATCCGAATTTAAAGTAAGTGTCCAGGGCGATGGCGGCCTGTTTTCCGGAAGCGATGGCATCGGCGACGCTTTTGACCCGGTTGGTCAGATCTCCGCCATAGGCGATCGGTATGTCATCATTGATCAATTTGCAGTGGCTGAAGTCCAGATGCGGGGACTCGCCGGTGGGGGCCTGGTACCAGGGTGCTTCCGGCTCAGCACCGATGGCGCAAAAGATATAATCGACCGGAAGTGTTTCTGTTTTGTCGCCGTCCGGGACCACCCGGGCCCGGCCTTCGATTTCGGTTGCGCTGACCTTCATTTTCTGCAGCGTTACCACATATGAGGTCTGGTGGTCTGCCGAATTGCTGCCGGCATCTTTAATGGCGATCGGTGTTAAAAGCGTTTTTAGTTTCACGCCCTCATCCAGGGCCATATGCAATTCAGGACCGAAGGCCGGCATATCCTGACGCCGTCGGCGGTATACGATGATGGGAACAATCTCGAGCCGCGCCAGGGTGCGGGCCACGTCGATGGCGGTATTGCCTCCGCCGACCACAGCCGCCGTGCGCTTTGTGTTTAGCGACATTTCCCGCTGGGCCCTTATGTTATAAAGGAATTGCAGACCGTTGATTGCTTTTTGGGCACCCTCGATCTGTAGATTTATGGCACGCCCATGGCCGCAACCAATGAAGACAGCATCGTATCGGGTTTTGAAAGCTTGCAGCGTTTCAGCGCTGAGAGGGGTGCGGCAATGTATGGTTACTCCCAGTTTTTCAATACGGCTGATTTCTTTCTGGAGAACATTGCGGGGTAACCGATAGGTCGGAATGCCCCAGCGCAAAATACCGCCGGGCTCAGACTGTGCCTCGAATACCTCGCACGCAAATCCCAAGCGCGTTAAAAAGTAAGCCGCCCCCAACCCTGACGGGCCCGATCCGGCGATGGCCACTTTTTTGCCATTGTCGGGTAGGATTTCAATTTGCGGGATCTCCTGGTTGCTGATCGCCGCATCTCCTATAAATCTTTCCAGGTGATGAATCGCTACCGGATCATCCATTTGGCCGCGGTTACAGGCACTTTCGCAGTTATGAAAACAGACCCGGCCGCATACGGCGGGGAATGGGTTCTCTTCTAATATTGTTTCCCAGGCTTGTTGAATCAAATTCCGGGATGCGAGCATTTCAACCCGGCCGATATCCTCGCCCGCGGGGCAGGCTGCACTGCAGGGTGACGTCTTTTCATCATAAACGGGTTGGACATAGCGCCAGGAACCGGTTTTATTGGTGACGGTCGAAGCCGATGAATGCGGCAAAAATAATGGAATTTTATTATGCGGTGTCTTATAATCTGTCATGTTCGCACTACTTTATCCCTCAAATTAACCTGCTCATAGGCTTCTCTGGAAGCTTGTATATTTTCATCGGGTTTGGTCGTAATTTCCGCTTGAATAGCCTCTGAAATGGTATCCAAAGGCGGAATGCCCATCATCCGGGCAAAAGCGCCAATCATGGCCGTGTTAATGATAGGATGCGTGCGGGTCCCCAGGTCGTTTTTGACCGCTATCTGAGTTGCATCGACAAAAGCGAGCCGATAGCCTGAAAACGCGGCCAGCCTTTGCGGGGGTTCAGGGCTGTTTAACAGAATCCATCCGCCCGGCTTGAGTCCCTTGGTTACATCTACCCCCTGCAACAACTTGACGTCCTGGACGACCACATGATCGGGGGTGTACACATTGTTGCGCGTCAGGATTTTTTGTCTGTCAAGCCTTAAATACGCTTCAACCGGCGCCCCCCGTCTTTCCACACCGAACAGCGGGAAAGTTTGAACATCGTAGCCGGCTTTGAAAAATGCCTTTGCCAGCAGGATAGAAGCGACCACAGTTCCTTGACCGCCGCGACCATGAAATCGGATTTCCTGCACTTTTTCCCCTTTTGATCAGGATGGTACCTCAAAGCGCCTGGCGCTGATCCAAATGCCCCGTATATTATATTAAATCGATACCCCTGTCAAAGTACCGCAGGGGTTTTGCCGAAAGCTGAAACTGCATCACAACCCGCTGATTAAATAGCGTTTACACTGATAGATAGGGTTAAAGTTCTGGTTCAATCTGCCGATAATCTATTAGAAGCCAGCTCAAAAATATCTTTTGGCCCAAAATCTTATTTTTGAAATGGCTTCTAGTAACTGAATTTTGCTTGAAGATAGACGAGAATCTTTTTTCTTTCCTGAAGGTATTCATGGTCAAGTTTATTCGTAGCGGGGACAGTTCCGGTTCAACACCAGATCGCTCAGGTTTTAGTGAAAAGCGCTCCGGGAAAGATCGGCGCACCCATCGCTTCCCGAAGCTGAGATATCTGTTGTTTGCCGGCAGGCGTGCCCGTGTCCGCCGTGAGGAAGATTTGGAGGGTGCATTTTATTTTGATCGGTACAGCTCGAAACTTTTTGGGGCCATCGTCCTTATCCTGCTGCTAAGCGTTCTCGACGCGCTGCTAACCCTGTATTTGATCGACAGGGGCTCGACTGAGCTGAACCCGGTCATGTCTTATTTCCTCAAATACGGCCCCTTTGTCTTCATGGGGGCAAAGTATTTTTTGACCTGTATGGGCGTTGTCATTCTGTTGCTATTTCACAATGCCTTGCGAAAGCGGTCGGTTACTCATGCCCGGTATGTTTTTTCCTATATCATCGGCGTTTTCTCCACCGTAATTTTATGGGAGCTTTGTTTAATCTTTTTTGTGGTATCTTAGCACCTCGATTTAACATTGAAGCCAAAAGAATTGCCACGAAAACACGAAAATAAACTAAATTTCGTGCTTTTATACTTTCGTGTTTTCGGGGTTGCTTACTACGATGGGTTCTTATCTTTACAATGCTTGACATTTGAAGAGCAAAGCCTATTATATAAAAAATTCTGTTTTCGGAGGATTCGGCTATGCCGATTTACGAATATCAATGCAAAGCCTGCTGCCACTGTTTTGAAGAGCTTGTGCTGTCTTCTAATGCTGCGGATCCCAAATGTCCTGAATGCCAGTGCGGGGATGTCGAAAAACTGATGTCGGCGGGTTGTGTGCGGCCTCAGGGAATTGCCACCGGTTCAGGCGGCTTCAGTGACCCGGCCTGCAAGCCTTCCGGCTGAGGGATCTAGTTTAACCGTTCCCCGGTCCGGGGAGCAAAGAACAGATATCAATCGGCGATTGCCGTCAAAATTTCATAAACATGCCTTCAATCCCTGATAACGCCGTCATCGCGTTGGATCATGTCAACGGTGCGCTCAGGACCATCAATGCATTCAGCTGTGAGTGAAACGGCCCATGTCCTGCATTTGTACGATCGCCGAAGCCCTTTTACCTGCAGTTTTTTGAGATTTAACCGTTACCGAGTTTGGTTGGTTTTATCATATGCTTCGTGTGCTCCTGCTTCAGCTTCCGGTACCCCGTTTAAACTACGGGGTGCAGACCGGCAATATTCCCCTGGGCGCAGCCTATCTCAAACAGACCGCCGCTATCCTGCCTGAGGTCGACGTCGATATTTTACCGGAAAGCGTTGCTTCCTATCTTGGCGATGCCGCCATTATGGAAATTCTCCTTGACCGCAAACCGGATATTGTGGGTTTTAGCATTTATTGCTGGAATTTGGCACGCTCACTTTATTTCGCAGAAAAATTAAAAACGTATTATGCGCCGCGCATTATTTTTGGCGGATCTGAAATCACCCCGGACAACCTTTTGATGCTTTCGGAGGCGGTTGATTTTTATGTTTATGGTGAGGGGGAGGCCGTATTTCTCAAACTCATTGAGGATCCAACCACCTGGGAAAAAAGAAGCTCGATGGAACCGGCCGGGGCGCTGTTCAAAAATAGTCCGAGCCCCTATTTGCAGAATTTGCTGGAGCCCGAGATTGAAAATTTGATGCTTCTCGAAACCCAGCGCGGATGCCCCTACCGCTGCAGATACTGTTACTATAATAAGTCCCATGCCGGCTTGTCTTTTGCCGATGAAGCCCATTTGCTCCAAGGTGTTCAATGGGCACTGGATCAGCGGATCAAAGAGCTTTATCTGCTTGATCCTTCACTGAATGCCCATCCCGGGCTCGAAGGTCTCTTAAGAAAAATCAACAAGATAAACAAAAACCAGCAGCTTAAAATTATCAGTGAAATTCGGGCGGAAGCCATCGATGACAAACTGGCCGATCTGTTGGCGGCGGCGGGATTTTCCTGGTTTGAAATCGGTCTGCAAAGCACCAATCCCCGGGCACTCGAAATCATGAACCGACCCACGCACATCAAACGATTTGCACAGGGCGCAACGCGTTTAAAGCGAAGAGGCATCATACCGGCAATTGATTTGATAGTGGGGTTGCCCGGTGATGACTTGCCGGGATTTAGCCGTTCTGTCCAATTTGTAGCTGAAAATGATCTGGCGGATGACGTCCAGGTTTTTCCGCTGTCTGTTTTGCCGGGTACCGATTTTCGGTTAAACAGCCGGGAACTGGATTTGCGGTTTGATAAATCGCCGCCGTACACCCTGATCGAAAACGCGACGTTTTCCGCCGATGATATGCTGCTGGCTTTTGATCATGCCGAAGTCCGCTTTGATGTGGTATTATACCCCATGCCGGATCTGGATGTTTCCTGGATATTTGGCAAAAAAACCAGGGGTGCAATTCTGGAGGATATCGCCGTCAAGCTTGGAGATCAGCGTTTTATCGCCAAGCTCCAGTTGAATTTCGAACGGCCGCTTGCCGAGCTGGCGGTACTCGCAAAACGGCTGACGCAGCCCTATCAGATTTTTGTTCATCCGGGTCTGGCGGATCCGGACTTTATCAAATCGGCGATACAGGTTTTATCCGCAGCCAATCCGTTTACGCCTTTTGAGGTGGTGTTCCTGGAACCCAGGCAGGTGCCGGATACAACAGCGCTTCTGTCTGCCGCCAGACTTCAGCGGCCCCATTTCCTGGATCAGGATTTGCGCTACCTCTTTTCGCGCCAAGGTAATCGTGCTGTTTTGTTTACGCTGGTTTCGCGGGATGCCGAGCCGAAATTCAATCGGGATATGGAGCGCGAGGTGTTGTGGTGGCAGAAAAATCGGTTTCCGGTAATGAACGAGCTGTTACAACTATCCGAGTTGGATGGAATTCTAATTGATGTTGCGGGCGCAACGGGTGAGACCGAGGCCTGGCAGGACCGGTTTGCCGGACACGTTGGAAATATGCCGCCTATCAGTTTCGCGGATGTGCTGCTGCAAAAGCGCTGGTTGAAGTTGACGATGCCTGATGATTACGTAGACAAAGCGCTTAACTGGGTATGCTTTAATCCTTAAGTTTTCGGCTTCGGCGAAGAACAGGTGTCCAGCACCTTGCGAACGGTGTCAGCCAGCTCCTGTAGCTCAAGCGGTTTCATGATAAATGCCCGAATACCCTTTTGTAGAGCCTGTTCTTCTGATATGCGTCCGCTGAATCCGGTGCATAGAATGATCGGAATATCCGGCCGAATTGTTATCATTTCAGCTGCCAACTCATCACCCATCATATTTGGCATGGTCATATCGGTGATGACAAGGTCAAACTGAGTCGACTTATAACCAAACATTTCGAGTGCTTCATGCGGGTCGGCTGTGCCTATAACTTGATATCCGAGTCTTTCCAGTCGCTTCTTGTTTAATTTAACAATCGCTTTTTCATCATCGACAAAAAGAATTGTTTCCCTACCATGGAGCAGGGTATTGTTCTGAGGCACCTCATCCACAGGTGCGGCATCAATGCAACGAAAAAATATTTCAAAAGCAGTACCCTTTCCGGGGGTGCTGTTTACGTTAATACGTGCATTGTGGGTTTCCACGATGCCGTGTACCACCGTCAGCCCCATGCCGGTGCCCCTGCCGACTTCTTTGGTGGTAAAATAGGGATCGAAGATTCGATCCATAGCCTCCGCCGAAATTCCAACACCCGTGTCTCTGATCGAAATCTTTACATAGCGACCCGGCTCCAGATTCAGCTCCGGATCGTGGCGAGGAAGCTCAACATTTTTCAGCGATACGTCCAGAATTCCATCTTCACTCCCGATGGCATCTGCCGCATTGGTACTTAAATTGATCAATATCTGGTTGAGCTGGGTCGGATCGCCCAAAATGGTCCATATGTCTTCATCAAAATTCTGTCGAATTTCGATATTGCTCGGCAATGTTGAGCGAATCATTTTGAGAGACTCTCTTAGAATCACACCAATATCTAAAGGTCTCAGCTGCATCTCGGATTGACGACTAAAACTCAAAAGCTGGCGGACAACATCTTTGGCACGCAAACATGCTTGACGTACTTCACCGAGACTTTCTTTGACCGGGTGCCATTCGGGGACATCCCGGATTGCCAGTTCCGCATTGCCTAAAATAATAGACAATATATTATTAAAATCATGAGCAATGCCGCCGGCCATGGTGCCGATGGCCTCCATTTTTTGAGATTGCCTCAGCTGGGTTTCCAATTTTTCTTTTTCTTCCTCAGCCTGCCTCCTGGCGGTGATGTCTCTTGCAGCGCCGACGACTAATATCGTTTCCCCATTTTCATTGGTGATCGGAGATTCTTCGATTTCCAATAAAATATTGGTTCCATCTTTTCTGCGGCCTTCAAGTATATAGGGTTTCTGCTTTTTTCCGGTTTGAATTGCTTTCTGAGTGATTTCAAATCCAGCCTGATTGATGGGATTGCTGGTCATCAGTTCCATCCATTTAAATTTGGCCTCATCGGGTGCATACCCAAAAAAATCTCTGCTCTTGGGGCTTACGTAAATTAAATTATGATCTGCGTCGTGCAAATAAAACAATTCATTGCTGTGCTCGATAATATTGCGAAGCTTCTGTTCGCTTTTTGTTAGGGATTTCTCAGTCTGTTTGACTCGGGTGATAATTTTGGATAATTCTTCTGTTTCCCTGAGGTAAAGATTGCCGGTTCTCTCGGCGATTTTTTTGTAGTACTCAGTTTCTTTTCTTGCCTTATCTAATTCCGTTTCCATATGTCACTCGAATATTTGTTTTGGGTTTTCAGTTATTTTCTGCCAGGACCAGTAAAACGCCCGTCCAATCAAGACCCCTGCTTCTACCCAGCAGGGGCGCCACTTCTACTCCAGAATAAAATCCCAGCAACGAAGCGTTATAACGGTTAAATATGTTCTGAACCTCTGAGGCCTCCTCGGTTAAGGTTTCTGATAATAATGCCGTCCGACCGGCGCAATCAATATATAGCCCAAAAACAGGCTTTTCTCCTTTGGTAATTATTTTTTCAAACAGTTCTTCTGTATTTTTTTGGACGGATTCCATCATCAATTTGTTGTTTCTCAGCATGAAGAGGATCTCGCTACCTTCTGCCAGATCGGGTTCAAAAAGTAAAATGCCCTTTCTATCGGGTAAAACACCCGCAATCAGTCTGTTTACGAACTGATCTTCACTAAATTCCCCGTATTTTTCCCCATGGTTTACACCGATGGTCAGGCGTCTGACCGGCATCTGAGTACTCCACTCTTTGCTGCCATACTGATCATCAATCATATCTATCACCGGTTTCCCATCCACCTC
>JASFIX010000109.1:0-9400 GCA_050122435.1 Desulfobacterales bacterium | reverse complement strand
CCCCCCGGATTGCCGTTTCCATCCAAGGGTCCATCGTTGAATGTGCCGGTGGGTAGCGTCGTGATATCAGGCGTGCTTTTCAACTGTTCCATCTGCTGTCTGGCCAGCATGTTGGCCTGGGTTAGCAGATTACCGTTGGTATTGTTGCGGGTGGTTGCAAACACGAGGGTGGCCACCGCTAAAAATCCAATGGCAAATATGGCAATCGCAATCAGGGCTTCAATCATCATATAGCCTTTAGGATTTTTCAAACAGACGCCATTTGATTCTATCCGTTTCATTTTAGCCTCTTTGCCTGCAGCGTTATTCAACGCGAATTCGCCCTAGAGCGCTGACGATTATATTTTTTTGGTCACCTTTGGTGTTCACCAGCACGGCACTGCCGGCTATCGGAATTCCCCTGCCGTTGAACCGGGTTTGGTCCCCCATCCAACCAAAGCCGGTGTTGTCGAGATCAAGCCTGACACCGGCCGGCAATTGCCGATCGCGTAATATTCTGGCGTTTCCATCTTTATCTGTGTAGGTAACCTGATAATTTGTGGCTGTGAAAGTGACCGTTACCGGTGTTCTTTCCCGAACGGCTCTTACTTTGGACATTTCTAAATCACCTTTCAAGTTGCCGGCAGCGCCTCTTAATTTGGCATCACTGCGCCAGCTGATGATGCTCGGCGTGACGATTGCCGACACCACTGCGATAACGGCAATGACGATCAGAAGCTCGAAAAGTGAAAACCCCCCGTTTTTTTTCATGATCTCCAATCTCCATTGAAAATAAAAAACCGGATGACCTTTTCCCTCAGGCAACCCGGCTATCCGTCTTACGACGGACCCGCAGCTTTCCGTCTCCCGATTACTCGGGATTTGGCTTTATCATGGGATAATAGAAAAAGCCCTCAAATGGGGTTTCCCGGATCCCCCGAAGGCTATATTTTATTGCTTTGGTAAATTCGCTTCCATAGCGTATTGAGCGAAAGTAAATTCTATAAACACAGAATATCCAAGCATCCGGGAAAAAATTATAGTAAAAAAATTAGCGTGTCAATAAAAAGTCCGACCAAATGAAATATA
This sequence comes from Desulfobacterales bacterium, assembly GCA_050122435.1. Classification (GTDB taxonomy): domain Bacteria; phylum Desulfobacterota; class Desulfobacteria; order Desulfobacterales; family JAHEIW01; genus JAHEIW01. The sequence continues at coordinate 8,332 of JASFIX010000109.1, read as the reverse complement.
ACTTATAAGAATTAAAAGAAAATTTAGACTTCTTATCAAAAACCTGATTCGAATTAAAAACTCTGAAGCCCATTTGTTTTGCCGGTGGCCGGATATTCGATTAAGGCATTTTTTTAGAGCCAATGGACACGAAGCCTTGCAAATAAATGGGCCAAACTGTCTTTACTGGCTATTGGCTCGCAAGAAATATACCAAAACCGATTATTTAAAAATTAATATAATTTTCAATAGCTTAAAAATAGTGTGAAAAAAAGTACCACTTTTAGAAGCGAATAAATGTGTAATTTAGGTAACAAACGCATATCATTTTGTGTAAAATAAGTAAGAATTCACCTATATTTATAGATAGATAGGCGGCAGGAAGGCGGAATTGGAGGGCCAGAAAAAATGAGGGAAGGGACATGCAATTTTATGCATGTCCCCCCCGGGATTTTTGATGGTATTTGCTTAATTCAATCCTTAGTTAAAAACTTGTCGCCACCATAGATAAAAGAAATTCCGTTTTGGATAAATCGGATCGAGAGCAACAATACCCGCACCGGCGGATTCACTCCCCACAACCGGATTGGTGCTTCCCACCGATATAAAAAGCTTTGTATTGTCGGCGGTAATTACGGTTACCGGCTTGGACGGGATGCCACCGCCGATAAGAACGCTGCGGGCTAGATCATCGGTACCATCGCCGTCGGTATCCGTAAACGCAATTACAGCAGCGCCGGTCCGGTATTCTAAAGCATAGAGACGTGCAAATCCGCCAGGCACGCAGGGATTGTCATTCGGGGTAAAGGTTGTCACATAATAGGTTTTATAAAAAACGACACCCCGTGCCAGTACCTTTTCGCCGACTGCGGCACCCAGAGCGTCGACAAAGCGAATATACCAGCCTTGATCGGGATTGCCGTCCTGATTCACATCATAACCGGGATCGTCAAGATTGGGCACGGGATCCGCCGGATCGGTTACATCAACCAGATCGGCTTCTGTAAAGGGGGTGGTTCCGTGCTCATCCCTAACGGCGTAAATTCGATCCGCCCCGACATCGGTATCGCAGGCATTCTCACGATCTCCGGTTCCTGCATATATCAGATCATATCCCTTTTCAAGCGTCACGCTCGGCGGATAGTAAAATTTGCGCGTATAGGTTGTTGTGTTGATCTGATATGTCGGTGCTGAGAATAAAATCTGGCCAACCCAGCTGTTGATGTTCTCGTTACAGTCCGGAAAACTCAGGGGATTGCCTGCGGAATCCGTTGTCACCTGACCGAAACGCCACATCTGTCCGCCCAGATCGCCCACATAGATTTTATCCACAAAACCGTTGCCGTCTTCATCAACAACTTTAACGGTGCTGGGCACGCTGTAATTCATTCCGGTGGTGAATTTTTTGACCACTGCACCTGTAAATACATTGACGGCAACCAATGCTTTTCCGACCGAGTTATCGGCGCTGTAGCCGCCTCCGATAAAGCATACCACCGTGCCGGTGGGATCGATATCAGAGGTCTTGACCCGGCCGAATTCAGGTTCAGACCAGCTCTGGCCGAGTTCCGGAATGACCACATCCGGATCGGTAGAGGTTATGGAAACAATTTTGCCCCAGACAAAGGGCCCCGTGACCCCATTTCCGTAATCCCAGTCGGCGTACATACCGGTCGTCAGGTTGCCCAGCCACTGGCCGGGATAAAAATGCAGGGTTCGATTATCGAAGGTGAGAAGAACGTTGCCGGTTGCATCAACGATTTCGCCACCGACGACCAAAGCGGCATCATGCCACTCGCCGGCGCCGTTCCATCGTCGCAGCATATCGCCGTCCTGAAAGGTGTCTCCGGCGTATCTGAATACCGAGGATAATTCCACCGTACCGGTTTCGGCATCATTTGCGTTTCCGATGCGCCACAGGTATTTGGGTGCGCTGGGATCGGTGACATCCAGCGCAAAATAGCTTGAACCGCCTTTGCGCAGACCGCAGACCAGAATAACCGTATCCCCGTCGGCGGAATCAACGCGTCCGTCCTGATCCAGGTCATGGAAATAGATCTTGGGGCTCGAATCAACATAATCTTCGTGAGAAGTCCCTTCCAGAAGGAACTTTAAGCGATTGAGCTGATCCGGTGGAATAAAGGCCCAGGCTTCCGTGCCATAGTTGACTTCGTCACCGGAAATATTCACATTCGGATCAATGTCATCCAGAACCGCATGCAGCATGCCGTCGTTGGCCCCGAAGAAAACCAGGGTTTTGGCGCTGTTATCGGCATACTGATAGGTAAAGACCAACGGCTCGCTGTGGAGCACATCACCGGTGATAACCGACCGGTTTTCAGTCACATCCGTGTCTCCATCCTCATCCAGTACATCGGCACCACGGAAGTAGTTGATTACCTTATCTCTGCCGGTAACGGGATTGCCGTTTACAGTGATATCAGTGGGATGGCCCAGTATCATGCCGGTCAACTCGGCGTTGTCGGCGGCAAAGCTATTGGCTGAATCGGTGAGATTGTCTGTGGCGCCCAAATAGGTATAAATCTTACGATTGCTGTTGTGGATTCCGTTGCTTCGGGAAATATCGGACCAATCAATGGTGGCCCAGTAAGGTTTGGCAGTATCGCGCATGGATCCATTTGGCCAGGTGGCCGGATTCCCGTCGCTGTCGATAATTTCATTGGCCGTGTTGAGGCCGAATTTGGTCACATTGCCTTCCCAGAAATTTTCATCCAGCGGTTTGAAGAACGCCATGTAGATTTTATTGCCGCTGGTGGTGCGGGTGACCGGAACCACCGGTGCGGTAAAGGAACTGGTGCGCGAAATAATGCTGTTGACAGCATCCAGAATGGCCTGGGACAGCCCACCCGCCGAGGTGGCGTCGAAATGATATTTGCCGTATTCCGGATCGGCGCTGTTGGCTAAATTGGTGTTGCCGTTGCCGTTATTGGACGTGTTTATCAAAAGCAGCCGGCTCTCTAACGTGGCCATAAATCCGACCGTGTAGGTCGTGATGTTCTGGAAGGCATCGGTTTTATCATTGGCATCGCGCATATCGTTGGCGTAAAAATAGGCGGCCACATCATCCATATAGGTCGAGCCGTTGATCTTGGTGGTGATGGTGTAGGTGGTCCCATCGACGGTCAGGGTTCCCTGAGCCGGATTGTCATTTTCATCGAACCCGTCGGTGCCGTCATTATCATAATCATCTTTTATAACACTCGGTTTGGTCTGGCTTAAATTGTCGGATGTGTCTTCGGAAGACATGCCGGGGGTAACCACGATCACGAAATTTTTCTGGCAGTGATTGGTGGCGTCGGGCTCCCCGGATGAGTTTGAGTTCAAGTACCCGCCGATTCTGGCCATTCCTTCGGCCAACGGAGAATAGATGACAGTACCCATATTGTTGATATTGTTAATATAATTAGGATCTAAAACGTTGTCCTGGGGCGTTGCCCCCAGGGTGGTCACCACCTCACCCAGGGGCTGAACGTTGGAAGATCCCTCCGGTGTGCTGGTAAAATTATAAATGGCAAATACGGCCTTATTGGACGAGAGCTTGCCGACGGTCAGCAGTGCTTTTTTGGCATAATAGAAACGGCTTTTGTTGGGCAGGGCCGCACCGTCGTAAACCGGCTCAGCGACACTATCGCCGTTGAGATCAGCCGGCAAGGTATAAAAAAACAACCAGTTCAGATAATTTTTAGAGTAGCGAAACTCCCCAGCATTATCTTTGATATTGTCGCCGTCAACCTCGGATGAGGCTACGGCGGGCAAGGTGACCGTCTGCCCGTTAATGGTCCAGATTCCCGTTCCATTGCCGCCGGTTTCCTGCAATTCGTACGCTGTATCGAGCGCCAGGTCATCGCCCACCGGCACTAAATAGTATTTCCCTCCCTGGGTAAAAATACCGTAACCATTGTCATTGAAAAATCCGTTGCCGGTGCCGTTATTGATCACCACATCGGTTTGGGGAGTGACAGCAGGAGTATAGTCGACACTGTTGTCATAGTCCCCGTGGGTGACCGGATGCTTCATCTCAACCCCGTTGTCGATCAAAATGACGATATTGGGCGGTATATCATCGGCGGTTACCGCAAACATGCACATGTCGCTGGCGAACCCGGGGTTGACCGCAAAGACCAGGCCGAATAAAACGACCATCAATGATACGGCAATCTTTTTTAGTTTTTTTATACCATCCATCTTCTTCGCCTCTATTGTTTTTAGAAACCGACCCGATAAAAGCCGGTCTCAATTTTAGATTTTGATCCGCGCGGACCAGAACCGGTGGTTATTATTCGATATTGATGTGACTTAAACTTGCCCACCTCAAAGCCGGACCCTCTGGGAACCATCCCGGAACGGATGTATTCCACATCACCTTTAAATGATTCCAGCGATCCCATTGAAAATGAGACTGAGGGATTATCCTTATCCGGAAAAGCGATCGGTGCTCCGACGGTGATATTCTCATCATGGTACAAATCGACATGCTCAATCACATAGGCTCTTCCGGTGTCCGCCGCATAAAATGAAAGTTCATGAATTTGCTCATTGGTGGCCGAACGCTGTTCGGTAATCGAATTGTTCGTACCCGCTGTAGCAATGACCGTAAGAATCGATAAAATCATGAGCACCACCACGATCATATAACCGTCTTCATTATTTAATCTTGTTTTCATGATGTCGCGACCTTCCTCTATTTTACAACTCATGGATAATGTATTGCACTTGCACATCTTTGGCATTCGGATTGGCACAGCGAACCGTCACCAATATCGTTTTGCTATCGTTGGTTCCATCACTGTCGATATCTGAATCGGTGACAACCCAATCGATAGTGTAAGCCCCCTTATCAAGTGTGTGAGCACCCGGATTCAGATCCGCATCAGTATCATAGTCTGAAGCTATGAGCTCCTCGATTTGATTGGCTGCCAGTACAGTGGCTTCTCCGGATATTCGCGCTGATGAATTGGCATTGATCGATGTCACCTGCATGCTGGCGACCGCAAGTATTCCAATCGAAAAAATGCCAATCACGATCAGCAACTCAACAAAAGTAAATCCCCGATCATCAATTCGATGCCTCATTTTGGCTGTTTGGGTGTTAAGCATAAAATACGTTCCTTAATTGAAAGTCAGGTTTCGGCATTCCACCCTCCGCGTCAGGGTACGGCTAACCATTTGATCGCGTCCGGCCGGCTCCTGATGGGTGATTAATATTTCAACGGTTCTGATGTCCGCGAGTTTATCATCCGGAACCCGCGGCGGGCTGAGTCCCGGATCGATCAGATCGGTGTTGTCGGCATCAAGATATGTAAAATTTAGATTCGTAATATTGCTGATCAAGGCCGCGGCGTCTGCGGTGGAGGTCGTCACCGTCTCATATAAGGTCTGCATGACCTGACTGCCTTGAAAATCATACGTAATCTCTTCCCAATTGGCTTCATCCACAATGCCATTGAAAGTGCCGCTGCCCCCAATACTGTCTATTGTAAAGCGAATCTTGCTCGCAGACGCATATGTAATTCCGAAATTATCACTGCCGGACGGATCCAGACCCGCATGCCGGATGTCTCTGGCCATCAGTCGAATCGCCGAACGCAGATTTTGCTGTACATTGGCCGCCGCATTCTGGGTGGTGAAATTTTTATTGGCAATCGTAAACACGCTATAGACGGCAGCCAATACAATGGTTGAAATTGCCAGTGCCAGCACCATCTCAACCAGGGTGAACCCTCTGAGGTTATTTTTTAATGAGACCGTACAGATGATCGATTTCCGTATTTTATTGAACATTGATATTTCCCAGGCGGTTTATCGTTATTTGCTTATTATTGCTGGCTTGAGTAATCGTAATCTTCTGCTCCGTAAAAATATCTGCAGGAAGCCCTCTGCTGTTAAATCGGAATTTATCATTGACCACCGGAAGGCTGAGGCTGGCAGTATCAATGCTGACACTGGGCGGTAGATCCCGATTTAACAGAATATTTTCGCCGCTGGAATCCCAGTCATCATTGCTATCGACAAATACGGTGTAGCTTCTCGGAAAAAATTCAATCACCACAGAATCATTCTCTCGAATCGCCTCCGTCTTGGCCATTTCTAGGTCGACGGTAAAACCTGAAACCGCGCTCCGCAACCGGGAACCCCGGTACCACTCCAAATACGGCGGCATTGTTATGGCCGCAATCACTGCCATAATGGCAATGGTCACCATCAATTCATATGTCGTGAAACCCGAGCTTTTTCTCATTAATCTAGACTCCTGATCTAAAATGTGACCTTATTAATTCAAGACTTGTGCCAACTCGGTCGGCACCAGAATATATTTGATTCGGCAAGCTCTTTTTATTAATATTATACTGAAATTATTATAGATATTTATTTAAGCACTTAGAACCAATCGATTAAAATCAAACGAAATGAGAGGTAAAAAACTGCAAAAAAATTAATGATAATTACGACATGGTCATCAAGGTGGATGGGGCGCCCCAGAGTGTGGTGGTTTTGGATATCGGAATAATTTTGTGAATATCTAAATATATATAAATTTCAATATATTATAACTATTACAACTTCCACATCAATTCACCAGACCCGCGAAATTGGGAAAATTTAAGCTAAAACTGATTTTGGATGGCGGTATTAAATAAGTTTATAACTATTAAATCATTTTAATAGGTTATGTACCTAAAGCAGGTTGTGCTAGGGTAAGGACAGAAAAATCAGGATAATTTTTGAGGACCAGTAATTGAAAAGGATTCCAGGTGGTACTGAACCGGGTGTTAAATAACTTCGAATGCCGCCCGATGATGAATGACGCCAGGGTTTCATGCGCCTGAGGGATGCGCTTTTGATACCATTAAGCCGGCTGCTGGTTGATGGTTTACAGGAGCGAAAATAATTCGTTGAAGCGCTGTTTAATTCCTTCTGCCCGACACCCGCCCTTTGATTCTGTTATAGCGCCGGCTTTCTTTGCTGATTTTACGCAGCACCGGATTTTGGTGTTCCGGTGGATCGATTCGTTGTACCAGCGATGCCACCACCCCGCCTTCGATATGCTTAAATCCTTTAACATACACCCACTGGCCCTGGCTGAAAGCGCCGAAATCCAAGTGGTTTCCTTCGGGGTCCGTCAACTCTGTTATTAAATGCTGGTCCCCAAAATTCAGATCCACTACATAGATGGTCTGCTCTGCTGCAACCAATTGCGCCTTTTTAGGGTCTACATCCATAATAAGCGCACGCGCTTCGAAGGGATCGCAATCATCAAAGCTGAAATTTTTCAGTATATCCGATTCAGCGGGGGTATACATGGGAAACATCAGGGCCCACACGATAAAAATCAGCACCATCAAAATCGCTTTCTGATACATACTGTCTAAAAAATCCATTCTATATCCCTTTCTAAAACATCTGATGCCAGTAGTAGCGGTACATATCCGGCGTTACGATGGCCGGCATGCTGACAATGCCGCCTTCAACACCGATAAAAATCCGTGCGCCGTTTTCGAAGATGGCGATTACGGGGGCGGATGGGATGGCGGTTCCAATGGCAATCGCCCGGTCTTTTTTGCCCAGATCGACCACATTGCCGTCACCATCGTACTCGATTCCCGTGCTAAAATCGGAAACCGAAGCACCGGTTTTATAGTCTACCGCATAAAGACGGCCGACTCCCCGTACGGTAGAAGCCGCGCAGGGGTCGCTACCATCAGGGCCGGCAGTATCCGGTGTGTAGGTTGTAAAATAAACGACCCCGCCATAGACTCTCGGGGATGCCACCACTTTTTCGCCGGTATTTTCCAGTCGAATGAACCAGCCCTTACCATTTTCTAGGCTCGTTTTGACCGCCTGCTTTTCAGCTTCGCTGCCAAGTTGAATGAGATCATCGGTAACATCCACAAGATAGGATTCATCCAGCGTTGCTGCACCCGACCAGTCGTTTTTGACGGCGTAGAAACGGTTTACGACTCCGGTATCAGCGGGATCGGTACGATCCCCGGTGCCGAAAAAGATATATTCGCCGAATTCCTCGCCCACCACATCGGGTGCATAAAGAATCTTGCGTTGAACGCCGTCCACCCCCGAGGCCGAAAACAGCTTGTGAGCGGACCAGATCCCGTCGGGTATGGATTTCGAAAGGGTACCGCTGCAAAAAGACATGGCCTCATCGTCTTTGAAGGCAAAAATATTCCCCCCCAGATCGCCGGCGTAGATGCGATTGGTAATACCGTCACCGTCATGATCAATACCCGATACATCCACCATGGAATGGGTCATACCCAGTGTAGAGTTGGCAATGGCGTTAAAATTCAGCCCGCTGACAACCTCACCGTCGGTCACC
>JASFIX010000108.1:0-9440 GCA_050122435.1 Desulfobacterales bacterium | reverse complement strand
ATTGAAGGTGTCAATAAAGATTTTTCCGCTATGGGTCGGAACCTCTTTTAGCTTCTCCTGAAATTCCGGAGCCCCGGTAATGGATTCGACCGCATTATTAATCAGATTCATAAGGACCTGGCCCAGTTGTTGCGGTGAACCTGTCAACTTGGAGTGTTTAGCCGCTAGTTTCAGATTAATTTTCACGCGGCTTTTTGTCAGATAACTGCGAACCAGCATAGATGTATTTTCGATAATCTGATTGATATCGATCGGTTGTTTTTTTTCTTTGCCCGGCCGATTCAGATCGATCAGGTTTCGTACCGTGTCTCGAATACTTTCAAACGCGCTTTTAACCAGATCCAGTTTTTCCAATAACTTTTTGTCTTTTTTGTACTTTGTTTGAATAACATTGAGCAGTGCTGTAATTCCCTGAAGCGGTGAGTTGATTTCGTGGGCAATAGAGGCCGCCAGCTGGCCGGTGGCTGCCAGTCTTTCAGAGCGGATCAGCTGATTTTGAAGCATTTTTGTCTGGGTGATATCACGGGCGACGCATAGAAAACAGAATTCACCCAGATAGGAAACGTAACGGCAATTGATTTCATTGGGAATAAGACGTTCGTTTTTGGTTTTCAGACCCAGTTCAAATCGGTCTTCCTTTTTCCGGCTGACCTGCTTCATCATGCTTTGCACAAAGGTGACTTGATCGGTTTCGACCAGATCGGTGATATTAAGATCCAGGAGTTCTTCTTTGGTATATCCCGTGCTTTCAAGAACCCGTTCGTTTGATTCAATGAGCTGTCCGTCGCGATTGAATATAAAAACGCCCTCAGCGACATTGTCAAAAAGTTCTTTATATCGCATGAGCTCTTCGGCTTGCTTGAACTCGGTTGTATTGGTTGCGATGATGGTCGCTGCAACGACCCTGCCGCCGATTCGCAGCGGGCCGACGCGGTAGGTATGCCAGACGAGGTCGTTACTTTCGCCCGCCCGGACTTCAAAACTATCGGTTTCTCCGGTGCGAAACACACTTTCGACACTGTCAGTTGCCATCTCCTGATATTCCGACGGCAGAAAATCATAGAAACATTTGCCGATGGTTTGATCTGTTGAAAGCACGCCCAAGGGCTGGTTGATAAAGCGGATGATACCATCGCGGTCGACAGTGGTGATAGTGTCCGGTGCAGTTTCCACCAGCGAGCGCCACAGTTCTTCTGACTCATCCAGCTTTTTTTTGGCCAGTTTCAGCTTATTAATGATCGATTGCGCATGTGATCCAAAAATAATGAACAGGCACAGCACCACCACACGGATATAAACATCATATAGGTCAGGACCGAAGAGTTCTGCGATTAAATTAAACTTATTGGAAAAAAACAGATTCAATATTGAATCCAGAACCCAGTAGATCGTCGCAATCAGGGCGACCGCCAGGACCATATTGTCCGATAAGCTTTCGCTATCAAATACAAGTTCGGTTCTCATTTTTCATCTCACTTTTTAATAATTCAGAATCATTTTTTTGTTCGTGATTTCAAGTGGATGACGAACAAAAATTTTGGAGACAGATTTGTTGACCGGATAGCATTGAATATAGATTAGATAATAATCGTTTTAGTCTAATTTGAATTTGATGGTAAATCAATTAAAATTAAAAGGGCAGACCGGGCTTTATCGGTTTCGTATTTATTCGCCTTCGCCTGAATACCCCGCAGCTTGCTGCGGGGAGCTTCATTTTGGTGAATTCATATAAAATAACATGCGCTCAGCCCACTTTTCATTTTGAGTAACACAAACATCTCCCTGGTCGTCCCGCGTGGCAATGACGATACCAAAATCTTCCGGTGACAGATGAGCGCATGCATCCCCTGACCACTCGGAAAAGTCCGGATTTACGGAAATGAATTTTTCCAAGACATCAGCCGTTACGGAGATACTGCATCCCATCTCGGGTATGACAATCGTATCATTTTCCTTTTTCTCATCATGAACGTAATAGGCAATCATAACTCCTCCTGGTTTGAAAGATAATGGGTTAACCTAATTATAAGTCAGCCTGACGTCAATTGCCAGATCAGGTTCCAATTACCCGCCGGTTCGTTTCTGAAAGAGAGAAAAGCAATTTTAAGTTGATTTTTGGTGCCAGATAGAATAAAAAAGGCAGTCGTACTTTAATGATTGGAGGATCCAATGGGTTTTTCGATGGCTGCTGAGAAAACTTCAGATAAAAAGGACTCTTTAAAAGAAGATCGCCGTTCGAATGTCGATCGACGTAAATTTTCTTATACCGAATATATTCCCGAAAGGCGCTCCAACGGGGATCGACGCAAGGATGAAAAGGAAAAAACTGAAAAAGCCCAGAACAGGGAGTAACCGGAAGTCACATTTTTTCATCCGCAAAATTAAGAAGGGAACCCGTTTAAGCGGGTTCCCTTTTTGGTTGCAATTTTGTGAACCTGTAAATGAGAATTTTAACACTTTCAGATCGGGTTGAGCCCGTTTTGCATGATCAATTTGATCGCCGGCGGTTTGAAGACGCCGAACTGATTCTCGCCTGCGGCGATCTACCACCGGAATACCTCTCTTTTGTTTCCGCGAAATTGAACCTGCCGCTTTATTTTGTGCGCGGCAACCACGACCTGCGATATGAGGCCGGATCCCCGCCGGGTTGTGTCAATTTGGCCGATACAATGATTCAATTCAGGGGGAAAAATATTCTCGGGTTGGAAGGTTCTCGCTGGTACAATGGCGGGCCGCACCAGTATACCGAAAGGGAAATGCACCGCAAGATACGACGTTTGCGTCCCCGGATCTGGTGGAAAGGCGGAGTTGACATCGTCATTACGCATGCGCCGCCACGGCACATCCATGATGCCGAAGACAGGTGTCACAGGGGCTTTAAGAGCTTTCGCTGGCTGATTGACAAATATTCACCGCATTATTTCATTCATGGACACATTCACGCGAATTTTAACGCGCCGTCCGATCGAGTAACTATCGTTAACCGCACAAGCGTTATTAATACCTATGGATATCATCTGTTTGATTTTGACGACACCGGGGATGCACAATAATTGCTGAATCGGCTTTGGACACCGCTGGATTACCGAAATGCTTAAATCATTCAAGGAAGTTCAGGAGCAAGAGGCGGCTTTTGATACCCGCGATCGTGGAACCCGTATGGTTTCATTGGACCGAATCGTCGGCAGCGTTGGCCGCTATCATGATTTTGATGAACGTTTCAGGATGCGGTCCCATCTGCCCGCTGAAAGACTGGAAAAAATAAGAAGTAAAATGAGAGCGGGTAAAGCGATGCCGCCGGTTAAGCTTTATCAAATTAAAAATGAATACTATGCTTTGGACGGCAATCATCGAATTGCGGCGGCCAATGAACTCGGCTACGGGGAAATTAAAGCTCAGATTATCGAGTTTATCCCCTCAAAAGGATCTAAGGAGAACCTGCTCTACCGTGAGAAGTCCCAATTCGACGATCGTACTCAATTGCCGTACGATATTGAGTTGACTGATTTTGGTCAATACGAGTATTTAATTGAGCAAATATCAAAGCACCGGGATTATCTGGAAAAGACAGACACCGCGCCGGTCTCTTTTCAAAAAGCGGCCAAAGACTGGTATGAAACCATTTATGAACCGTTGATTGCCATTATTAAAAATGGGCGTCTGATCAGGCACTTCCCGGGTAGAACCCTGGCGGATCTTTACACCTTCATATCGGTTCACCTGTGGGCAAGGAAAGACCGCGGGCTTAGATATGGAATTGGAATTAGTGAATTGGTTCCCAAGAACATGGAGGATTTTCGGAAAAAAATGGCCAAATTAAAAGAGACCGAATACCCTGAAATGCTGCGCGAGATTACCGCTTTTGTGCTGATAAACGCGTCGGCCAAAAAAGATGTTCGTCTTGTCGACAAGCTCATCAACCTTGACGAAGTAAAGGAAGTGCATTCAGTCCACGGCAGTGTGGATATTATTGCCAAAATCGTGTTAAGGCGCGATCTGGTCTCCTCGGATGCGGAAACCATCGGAGATTTTATACATAACAAGATCCGACAACTTTCCGGAGTGGTCAGTACCCAGACCTTAATCCCGGGCTACTCCAAAATGAAGAAGAAAGACGGAAATTAAATCGAAGTTACGATTCTGGCGAGTTAATGTCTTTGGACGGTTTGGTCAGCTGCTGCCGAATAAACTCATGAATCTGATCTGAAACATCTTTATCCAGGTAGCGAGCGACCCCGGCGCCGGTGCCAACTTCGACCCGGGTAAAATTTCGATCCACCCGCTTAACTTCCACCGTGACGGGAGTACCATCCCCACGTCTGGCCAGTATTTCGGTTCCTAATTCATCTGTTTTTTCATTTAAGATTGTCATTTCAAGATATTCCAATGCATCCGTGCTGGCCTGAACCGCTGCATTATACTGCAATTGGTAGGTTTTTACTGATTTGCCCTGAAGCTCAGCACAGCCTCCTGTCAGCAGTGAAACAGTCAGACAAATGATGAGAAAAACATATTTCATACTATCATAATATCTGATTTTTGTGAGGGAGTCAAAAATGCAACCAGCAGAAAAGAACAATTCTGCTTGCAGATTTAATCTATTTGGTACAAAATTGAATGCCCTCTAGAAGTGGTTTAAAAACCTCTTATAATGGAGCTTGGAAGCAAAAAATGGGAATACCCAAAATCCTGGTGGTGGATGACGAGCGTGACATGCGCCTATTCGTATCGACGGTCACCGAAACGCTGGGCTTTGAAGCCATTACTGCCCAAGATGGAGCGCAAGCGCTGCAGCTGGCAGGTTTGAACCCGCCGGCCCTGGTCATTCTGGATGTCATGATGCCAAAAATTGACGACGGCATCCAAACCTACCGGCAATTTAGAACCGATCCAAGTCTTTCGCATATCCCCATAATCATGCTGTCGGCCATTGCGGAAAAAACATTCTTGCACTCCATTAAAATGTTAAGCCCCCGGCACGGCCCTCAGCTGCCCGAACCCGAGGCTTATATGGAAAAGCCACCGGATGCAAATGCGCTAAGCCGGTTGATAAGCGACCTGTTACCGGCCGTATCGAAAAATTTATAAATAACCCAAACGGAACAACCATGGTCGTTACATTAAATAAAATTCGACACAGTATCGTCTCCAAACTCACGATTCTGGTCGGTCTTGTGTTGCTGGTCAGCATATCGGTGTGGGCCTATTTTAACATTGACTATCAACAAAATAAGATCATGGTGAGCATCTTTGAAGAGGCCAATGGACTGTCGCATACCATCAAGCTCGGCACCCATTATGCCATGATGCACAACTTAAGGGATGATCTGACGTGGATCATCAAATCTATCGCCCAGGAAAAAAAGCTCGAAAACATACGGATTTACAACAAAAACGGTGAAATAAAATATTCAAACAAAGATGCGGAGCTGGATCGAATAACCAACATCAAAGATGAAGCCTGTTTTGTCTGCCACCGCACGGATCCGCCCCTTGCCGAACTGAGCCTGTCGGAAAGAACCCGAATTATGACTTCCCCCCAGGGCACTCGATTTCTGGGTATCATCAGCCCCATTTACAGCGAACCGGGGTGCGCATCCGGTGCCTGCCATGCCCATCCGGTCGACAAAAAGGTTTTGGGCGCCCTGGACCTGGTCATTTCCCTGGAACAAACCGATAAAGAAATCGCCGCGTTTAAAAAATGGCTGGTTGCATTCGCGGTTTTTGTTTTTTTGACCACTTCGGCGGTAATCATCTTTTTTGTTTTACGATTTGTGAAACGGCCCATAAATAAAATGATAGACGGGACCCACCTGATTGCCAACGGTGAGTATTTGAATCAGATAGACGTTGATCAGGAAGATGAAATGGGCCAACTGTCGGTTGCAATTGACAAGATGGGCAAAAAAATCAGCGAAAAGCAAGCCGAACTGAACCGCCAGCGCTATGAATACCAGAATCTGTTCGAACGGGTCCCCTGTATCATCACGGTTCAGGACCGCGATTATAAACTGATCCAATATAACAGAGAATTCTATCAAAAATTTAAGCCCAAGGCCGGCGATACCTGTTATGCCGCCTATAAGGGGCGCAAGGAAAAATGTGTGGTCTGCCCGGTCGAAAGAACCTTTGAAGACGGTCTGTCGCACTTCAGCGAGGAAAGGGGGGTCAACAAAGATGGAACCCCTACCCATTGGATTGTCAACACCTCTCCGATAAAAGATGAAAATGGCGAAATCGTGGCCGCCATGGAAATGAGTCTCGACGTCACCCAAACCAAAATACTTGAGGAAGAGCTCGAAAAAACCGAAAAAAAATACTACGCCATATTTGATAACATCCCCAACCCGGTTTTTGTCCTGGATATGGATACCCTTGAGATCCTTGACTGCAACACCAGTGTGGAAGGGGTTTATGGATATACCAAGGAGGAGATGATTGATAGAACCTTTTTGGAGTTGTTCAGGCCAGAAGAACAAGACCATTATCGAGAATTGATAAAAACCACTGCCGTCATAAACCAGGTCAGGCACTTGGACAAAAATGAAGGCTCACTTTTCGTCAATATCCGGATATCACCGTCTGAATATCCGGGAGAAAAAGTCTATCTGGTAACGACCAGTGATATCACCCAACGGCTTGAAACCGAACAACAACTCATACAGGCCAGTAAAATGGCGACCCTGGGCGAAATGGCCACCGGCGTAGCGCATGAGCTCAATCAACCGCTTTCTGTCATCAAGACCGCCAGTCAGTTTTTTATGAAAAAGATCCGGAACAAAGAAAAGATCGAAGATGATATTCTGTTTGACATGACAGAAGAGATCGATTCCTATGTCGACCGTGCCACCAAAATCATCAATCACATGCGACAATTCGGTCGAAAATCGGATGTGACCCTCGAAAAGGTGCAGGTTAACACGGTGTTGAAAAAAGCGCTCGAAATCTTGGGGCAGCAGCTAAAGGTCAGGGGAATCGAGGTGGTCTTGGATCTTGAGGACGATCTTCCGTTGGTCATGGCGGATTCTGACCGGCTGGAACAGGTTTTTATCAATCTATTGATTAATGCGCGTGATGCCATCGATGAGCGCTGGGAATCGAAACCCCATCAAAAGGGTGACAAGAAAATTACATTGAAAACCAAATCTGCTGGCCGTGAGATTACAGTTGAGATCAGCGATACGGGAGCGGGGATTCCGAATCCTATTTTACAGCGAATATTTGAGCCTTTTTTTACGACCAAAAAAGTGGGGCAGGGTACTGGTCTGGGTCTTTCGATAAGTTACGGAATCATCAAAGATTGTAAAGGAAGCATCCAGGCCGTTTCCCATAAAAATGAAGGCGCCCATTTTATTATCAGATTTCCCATTGTGGAAGAAGACTGATGGAAAAATCCATTTTACTCGTTGATGATGAAGACGGCATTCGCAAGGTGCTCGGCATCGCTTTGTCCGATATGGGGTACCATGTGCGTACTGCCGAAAATGGTGTCGAAGCCCTGCGTATATTCAAAGATGAGCGGCCGCCGATAGTGCTGACCGATATTAAAATGCCTGAGATGGACGGTATTGAACTTTTGCGCCGCCTAAAAAAAGTAAACCCGGATGCGGAAGTCATCATGATTACCGGTCACGGCGATATGGATCTGGCCATAAAAAGTGTTAAATATGAAGCCACTGATTTTGTCACCAAACCCATTAACGATGAAGTACTGGAAATTGCCTTAAATCGCGCCCAGGAACGAATTGCCATGCGCCGCAAGCTCAATGAATACACCCAAAATCTTGAACAACTGGTGCGGGATAAGACCCGGGAACTGGTTGAAGCCGAGCGACTGGCAGCTGTCGGGCAAACGGTAGCAGGGCTTTCACATGCTATAAAGAATATTACCGGGGGGCTTAAAGGAGGCGCTTTTGTACTGGAAAAAGGAATCGAGCTTAGTGATCAGAAATATTTGCTGCAGGGCTGGGAAATGATCAAAGGTAATGTCGATAAGATTACCAACCTGTCTATGGATTTGCTCAATTATGCCAAAGCGACCGATTTGAATATTCAGCCCTGTGATCCCATGCAACCGGCGCAAGAAGTCGTTGATCTCATGCGCCCTCGGGCGCAGGAACTGGGCATTGAACTGGTCAGCGATTTCTCGCAAAACCTGAATCCCTGTCAGCTTGATTCTGATCTTATTTGCCGCTGCCTGCTGAACCTGGTGACCAATGCCATTGATGCCTGTAGAAATAGTGACCCGGACGCTTCAGACAAAATGGTGACCGTCCGTGTAAAAAAAACCCGCGGCTGGGGGGTTGAATACCAGGTGCTGGATAATGGCTGCGGCATGAACGCTGCCACCCAAAAGAATATTTTTAATCGCTTTTTTTCGACTAAAGGTTCAGAAGGTACCGGCATTGGCTTGATGATCAGCAAAAAAATAATCGATGAACACAATGGAGTGATCAAAGTTGAATCTCAAGAAGGTGTTGGTTCCAAATTTTTCATCAAACTCCCCCAAAAGCCAGATGGATGAAATCCTCATAAAATACCGTCAGCTCGGCGACATTTTTGACACCTTTTCCATGGGGGTGATGGTCGTGGGAGCGGATCGCAAAATCATCTCGTTGAACCACACTGCCGAACTGATAACCGGTTACAACGAGTCTGATCTGCGCGGTAAATACTGCAACCAAATCTTGCTTGATCCGTTATGCGGTGGTGAGTGTCAGTATCTATCGGCAGTTGAAAGCGGCCGGCAGGCCAGCAGCGTGGATTTTGAGGTCAGCGATCAGCATAAAGAAAAGCACAGTATTACCCGGATTATATCTCCCATCTACGATTCGAACCAAACGCCTCTGGGTTGCATCGAAGTTTTTCAGGATCATACCGTTTTTAAGGATCTTCTTGAACGCGTCAGACATGATGATCGGCGTCTGAAGATCATCCTGGATAACCTTGACATCGGCGTGTTGACCGTTGATCGGGGGGGGCACATCACTTTTTTCAATAACCGGGCTGAAACCATTACCGGTTTTAACCGGGGGGATGTCCTCGGAAAATCCTGCAGCATGATTTTTGGCAAAACCGCCAGCCATGACCTGTTGCTGCTCAACGAAACCATCGCCGACGGCCGGGCGCGGTCGACCACCGAGGGAGAGATCAAGACCCGCGAGGGCCAGGCCATACCCATGCGCGCCAATTATATGGCGCTAAAAAATGAAGATGGACGCATTGTCGGTGGCCTGGCAACCATTGCTGATTTATCATTGAAGTATCAATTTTACAGCGAAATAAAGGGCCGTTATACCTTCTATGATATGGTTGGCAAGGATCCGGCCATTCAGAAAATATTTGAAATTGTACCCGTAGTGGCTTCAAGCGATGCCACCATCCTGATCGAAGGCCCCACCGGCACCGGAAAAGATGTTTTAGCGAAGGTCATTCACAAC
>JASFIX010000107.1:0-9461 GCA_050122435.1 Desulfobacterales bacterium | reverse complement strand
CCAGGCACTTTTGCCATTCTCAGATCCACATCAATCGAATTGAGCAAGATAAAAGATATGAGCATGGGCGAGATTGCCTTTGCGGTAATCAAATCCAAACCCATTAAAATGGGCCAAATAACCAATATCTCAAAAGATGGGCTGGCGTTTCATTACATCGATCGTCAAGATGGACCTAACAGCCTGTTTAAAATGGATATATTATTTGCCGGAGAAGCATTCTATCTGGATCGGCTACTGTTTAAACCGGTTTTCGATATCCTGGTTGAAACAGATATCCCTTTAAATTCGTTTACCATTCGAAAATGCGGTGTGCAATTCGGTGAGCTGGATCACAGGCAACGATCTCAATTGGAATATTTCATCTGTAACCATACACTCGATACAGCCGATTTCAAGCCAGCGCTTCAGCTCTGGAATGATTCAAGAATGATGCTGTGTAAACCCAATGAAATAGTCGAATCAATCGCTTAAGCCCAACGGTTGATGGCTCAATATGCTGGCCAGCTGATGAAAAATAAAAGAAAATATCCACGAAAATTTTGTTCAGAGTCCTCATTTTTCGCAACCCGATACGGTGTTCATGAATGTTTCATAAAAAATCTGGGCAGCAAAGGCGCATTTATTGAAACGGATTTGTTTTTACCAGAGGGAAATATCGTCACGATCGCTTTGCCCGCTCGCGGGGCCGACAGCAGTCTCAAACTGAAAGGCAAAGTCGTATGGGCGGGCCAATATGGATTCGGGGTAGAATTTCGAGAATCCATTCTGATTTAAATCATTGTTGCACACGATTATCAAAAAGATGCGGTGATAAAAATATGAGATGATGCATTCTGCCACAAGCCCCTAGCCTGGCCTCCTCAAACAAACCTGCTATCCAATCCCAGCGTTCTTTACTCAAACCGGGCCGCTTTAACACCCACCAAATTGTGAAATAAATTACACATATTGTGTCACTTTTTTTTCGAACCCCACCGGATCGCAAATTCGGGCGGCTCGATAAGTGTTTATAATTAAATTAAATATCTCGTTATTTAAGTAATCTATTGTATTTGCACGATTTTTGCATTCAATCCTTGAGGGAAATGTATTTTCTAGATCCAAAATACGTCCCGCTGTAAATATAACAATATTTCTATAAAAATATTTATCTTTAAATATAAAGCCAATACCCATTGACCCGGAGCCAATATTCATAACGAAAATGAGGATAGCTTTATATGCGTAAAAAAAGAGATCGTCTGAATCAAAAGGGATTTACTTTAATTGAGTTGATTTCTGTGATGATCATTATGGGTGTCGTCGCATCTGTATCCATTAAAAAATTTGACATCGTATCCAATACCGCGGGTGAAAAGGCATTACAGCTAGGGATTAAAGAACTCAATATCAGAGAGTCCTTGACATGGTCGAATATTAAGATTTCCTCTGATGGGTATACAAATGACGCAGATCTATGGTCCCTGCTGGAACCGGATCTGGATCTGGGTGGCAAGTATCATTGGAATCCCGGCCCGGATATAGCCGCCGGGGGTACCCTACACTTCGATTCCAATTCCATAGCACTTAACCGACAGCCATCAACGATGACATCTGCGGGCAAATGGTCGCCGTAACTCCAGGTTTTAAAATTTATACTGATAAACTCGATGTGTTTTATGAATTTCGCCCTGCAGTGTTTTTACATTGCTGAGCATCTTGGCCGTGGTTTCTTGAATCTGCACCATCTCCAGGTGCTTGAACTGCGTGTACTGCCGAATGGTCTTTTCAATCTCGGCATATAAAAGGGTATTGGCGCCCGTACCCTGGAAATCCGGTAAAATCCCCATTCCATTAATGAGAATCCTGTCCGTTTTTTTATATTCACGCAACAACCGAAAAGCAGAGAGCAGGTTTAATTTGCCTCTGGTTTTTTGCATGGCTGCGGATAAATCATGAAAGCCGAATAAAAATCCGATCACTTTCTCTTTGAAGGTAATGATTTTAATGAGCCGGGGATCGGCAATTTGAATAAGGCCCTTTTTAAGATATCCCAGTTCATTGGCGGAAAGTTCATAGTTGCCTACATGGCCAGTCAAGGTTTGGGCAAACACGTCGACAATGTCGTCGGCGATTTGGAGCAGTTGTTTTTTGGAATTAAATTGCAAGACCCTGCACTCACCTTTTTTTAAAAGATCTTCAGCAGACTGGGCAATGATGTCCGGCAGTGTTGCGGTGGTTGGCAGATAAAATGAAAAATTATCGATGAGTTTTGAGAACCCGAGTGCCTCGATACGCTGAGGGTAATATTCATGATTGTACATCATCATGGTCATAGCCGCCAGGTGGTCAAAACCCTCAACCAGTAATCCCACCCCGGTAACACCGCCCAGTCCCATGGGCCCTGTCACACCGTCGAGGTTCCTGGCCTTGGCCCAATCCGCAGTGGCTTGAAAAAGCTTTTCGGCGACTTCTGGATCATTTATGAAATCCACGAAATAAAAACAGGCGCTATTTACGGAATGGGTTTTGTTGTAGCGCGTGTTTTCGAAAACAAAAATTCGCCCCACGGGCTCTTTGCCATTTAAAGCCACAAAAAAATCCCCGTTGGTATGTTCAAAAAGGGGATGATGGCGATCAATAAAGGATTGTATGTCTTTGTTAAACCAGGGAACCCAGTTCGAATCGTCGCGATAAATGCGAAACGGCAGTTGGATAAAATTCCGAAAATACCTGCTTTGTGAATTTTCTACTTTTTTAATGTCAATATGACCCATTTTTTCCACTTTCTATTGAAAATCTTAATACACGATGTTGAGGTAAGATCAGAAATTCATCCACTGCTGAACGGTGAGAAGTATTTTTACAAAACCAACGCCTCAATAAACTCCAGCAGCTGATTTAAATTCTGGCAGGGACGAACCTCATCGCAATATTCCATATAAGTGCGCATTTCACTATCACCCGTGTACCAGAAATATGGTGTTTCCGGATTGAGCCAGATCACCCGCCGGCTTCTTTCCCGCATTTCGTCTAGAATTTTTTCTTCCGGATTGGCGTAGTTGGTTCGACCGTCACCGATAATGATCAGGGTTGTTTTCTTATTGAGGATATCCATGTATCGGTTTTTAAACTGGCGAAAGGTCAACCCGTAGTCGGTTGCCGCGTTGTATTCAATATTGGCTTCTTTGAGAATTTTTTCGATGGCCTGATTGATTTCATGATCCTCAAAAACGCGGGTGACCTCATCCAATCCAGCCACAAATACAAAACTCCGCACCTGGGTGAAGCATTCCTGCAGCGAATAAAGCATATTTAGCATGAAACGGGCCGCCGACCAAACGGATCCGGAGACATCGCACAGGGCAACAATTTTGGCTTTCCGCAGCGGATGGCGGCGATAAAACAATTCAATCGGAATCCCCTGATAACCTGCGGCCCGGCGCAAGGTTTTCTTGATATCCAACATGCCCCTGCTGCGGTGAGCATATCGTCTGTTGATGGTGTCTTTAAGCTTGCGCACCAACTGTTCGATCACCTCCCGCATGGTTTCCACTTCTTTTTTCGTCAGGGACGCAAAATGGATTTCCCCTAGTTGATCCACTCGCTTTCGATAAGACACATTTTTATCAGGGCTATCCACACCTGCCCGGCGGTCACCGGTTAACAGCCGTCGCGCACTTTCCAGACGGTTTTTAAAGTGTTCGTCTAAATCCCGACGCACTTCCCAGTTGATCTGATCCCGATGATCGGCAAAAAACTGCTCCAGCGCCTCTTCAGCCGCATTAAGCCCCAGCATGATCTCAAGACGCTGTGTCAGCGCCCCTAAATTGGACCCCAGACCGCTATTTTGGTCGTCAGCGTCTGCCCCGATCTGCTGAAGCTGTTCAAAAAAAGCCAGAGGATCGCCCTTTAAAAAATCAAGCAATGCCTGTAAGGTCTCATTTTCTTCGCTTGCCGGCGCCAGCGCCTGCAAAATTTCGTGCATCTGCTCCGCAAGCGGTTCGGAACCTGCAATCGAAGCATCCTGACGCAGCTCGTGGAAAAACATTTGATAAAGGCGGTCAAAATGATGCTGTTCCCTGCGGCTCTTGGCGAAATTGGCACGCAAAACCGCGGCAAACTGAGACTCATCCATGATATCGACCAATCCCAATTGGTTCAGGCAATCCAGCACCTCGGAGGTCGATACCCGCAAACCCGCTGTGCGGGCGCAGGAGACGAATTTTAGCACGAGGTTGACCATGTGAACAAATGCCTTGAGACTTGAGACGATGGAGTGATGGAGTGATGGAGTATTGGAGTGCTGTAAAAGGATATCCCACTTTTAACCATTACTCGAATGCTCCAAAACTCCATTACTCCTGTTTAAATATAAGTATGCAACTTCTTGATGGTTTCGCCCTCTTGGATTGAATAGATTGCCTAATTGACAATTTGATCCAGCTTACCCTTTACCAGATCCGCATCGGCCTGATATTTGAGAATCACATTCAAAGTATCTCTCACCACTTCCGGCGACAGGTCTTCGACCTGGAGTGCAATCAGCGCCTGCGCCCAGTCCAGGGTTTCCGAGACACAGGGTTTCTTTTTCAGATCCAGATCCCGAATCTTGCGGATGGTATCGATCAACTGGCCGGCCAGCCGATCCTTAATTTGAGGAATTTTAAGGCGCACGACTCGCATTTCAAGGTCACGGTCCGGATAATCGATATACAGGTGAATACAGCGCCGCTTTAAAGCATCGCTCATATCGCGTGAATCATTTGAAGTTAAAAATACAAAGGGAATATTACGTGCCGTGCGGGTGCCCAGTTCGGGAATGGATACCTGAAAATCACTCAGTACTTCTAAAAGAAATGCTTCGAATTCAGGATCGGATTTGTCGACCTCATCCACCAACAGTACCACCGGTTTCGCAGAAGAAATGGCCTGTAGCAAGGGCCGCGGTTGAATAAAGCGTTCTGAGAAAAAAGCATCCTCCTGAGCCGCAATACGATCCACTGCTTCGGGAAGATTTTGTGCACCGGAAACCACATCGTCAATTTTTTCTTTCACCATCTGGGTATACAGCAGCTGCTTGGCATACTCCCACTCATAGAGTGCTTTGGTTTCATCCAGGCCTTCGTAACATTGCAGGCGAATCAACTCACGTTCTAGGCTGCGGGCAACGGCTTTTGACAATTCCGTTTTGCCTACACCGGCAGGACCTTCCACCAGCACCGGTTTCTGGGTGGCCTGGGCCAGAAAAACAACCGTCGCAATCGTTTTTGAACAAATGTAGTCGGCTGCCTCCAGAGATGCGGCCACATGATCAACATCCTTGAATTTTTTCAATTTTTTGCCCATGAAGAATCACCCTGTTCATCGTGCGGTTGATCAAATCATAATCTTTAAGTTCACAACACAATAGCACACTGCACCTGCAGATAAAAGATAATATGCATGAGAACCATTGAATCGTATAAGGGCTTTTGAAGGCGTTCAATATGAAAACAAAAGTAAAGCAACTGTCCGCTGATCGGCTATTTTATTCTACTGATTTGATTTCTAACCGGGAATGTAGTACTTCAAAATCACCTTTAACATAGACGTTATTAATGCAATGGTTTTTCAGGTCCGTTAAGTTTACGCACTTTCAAATCAAGGCCGTCAATCCTTTCCAAGATCGATCCATAGTCTCGGGAGTCATCCATCATGACAAAATTCAAATTATTCCACCTTAAAAACGAGATGCTGGTGGCCACTTTTTTGGCCAACTTCGTCGGGGTATTCTTCGTAAACGCCATGTTATACGTTGCTGAAGGATTTCCGGCAGACAAACAGATGTGGCAACAGCCCGTACCTTTCTGGGTGGATGCGCTTTTTACGCCTTTGGCGTTTTCCTTTGTTACGGTAATGATACTACTTTACGAAAAACCGATTCGACGCTATTTAGACCTGACATTCAGAAAGGACGCCATTCCCCAGGATCTTGAAACAACGGCCCGGCAGCGGCTGCTAAATGAGCCTTTTGTTCTCATCACCCTGAGTTTCAGCATGTGGCTTCTGGCGGCCACTGTTTATCCACTGATTCATTGGGCCTATGGACCTGAATCAAAAATGATTCAGCGTACCTTTTACAATGCCATCATCAACGGCGTCATTACGGTCACCGTTGCTTTTTTTATGCTGGAACATATTTTACAAAAAAAACTGGCACCTCTTTTTTTCCCAAACGGGGGCCTCACCACCGTACCCCAGACGTTGCGCATCCGAATCCGAACGCGTCTGGTTGCGCTCCTGTTTGCCTGTAACCTGATTCCGCTCATAACCATAATGTTGAATCTGCAAAGAATCACAGGCACCCAAATGGATTTGAGTACAGCCATTCAGCAGTTGCGTTCTGCCATATTTGCCAATGCCTTTATTTTTCTGATTATTGGCATTTTTCTAACCATCCTGCTTGCCAGGAATTTATCGATTCCTTTTAAAGAAATCGTACAGACCTTGAAAGGGGTTCGAAACGGCCACTTTGAAAAAAAGGTCCAGGTCACCACCAATGATGAAATCGGATATACCGGTGATGTGATCAACGAGATGACCGAGGGGCTTAAAGAGCGTCAGCGCATGCAGCACTCACTGGATATCGCCAAGGAAGTACAGCAAAACCTGCTCCCGCGCCATGATCCCGAAATTGATGGCCTGGATATTGCCGGCACCAGCATCTATTGTGAGGAAACGGGGGGAGATTATTACGATTATCTAATGACCGGCGAAGACGACCAGAACAAGATCTGTGTGGTGGTGGGCGATGTCGCCGATCACGGAATCCCATCAGCGTTGCTCATGACCACGGCGCGGGCTTTTCTGCGCCAGCGCACCTCGAGATCGGGTGAACTGGATCAGGTGGTTGCTGATGTAAATCTTCAGTTGACCCGGGATGTCGAGGATTCCGGTAGATTCATGACGCTGTTTATCTGTGAGATCGACCCCAACAATAATATCATTCACTGGGTCAACGCCGGTCATGATCCGGCGATAATCTACGATCGTGAAAGCGGCAAGTTTGAAGACCTCAGCGGCAATGCTCTGCCGCTGGGCGTATCCGAGACGGCGACTTATCAAAAATTTGATAAGCAAATCCTTCCGGGCCAGATCATCATGATGGGAACCGACGGCATCTGGGAGGCTCAGAGCCCTCAGGGTGAAATGTTCGGCAAAGAACGATTTAAAGATATTATCCGCCATAATGCCGGTCGGCCGGCAAAGGATATCATTCAGACGGTTATCAAAGAAGTCGACCGCTTCTGTCATCCACTGGAAAAGGCGGATGATGTAACCCTGGTGGTCACTAAGATTACGTAGAAACTGGTTTCCCCGTTACCCGTTAACCCGTTGGCCTGTTAAAAATCAGACATTTTTTTGATTTCAGCGGGCTAAACTGGCTCAACGGGCTCAACCGGCTAACCTACCTGCGCAAATCAAGTTTTTAAAGAGTTTATTATTTGCTAATTTGGAGTATCGAATTCTTTTTATTGAGGAGGAGAGTATGGACAAACCGATTGAAAACTTTTGGCAGATGCGATTGGCGGAGGTAAAAACAGCCCTGGAAGCCAATAACTTTGAAGTCTTTTTAGCGGAAAAAATGGAGGATGTGCATAAAATCGTCCTGGAGGATCTTATTCCACAGTTAAAACCCAAGACCATATCCTGGGGCGGTTCCATGACGTTTACCGGGTCGGGTCTTTATAAAAAGCTCAAAAGCAAATCGGATATCGAAGTCTGGGATACGTTCGACACTAAGATTTCCGATGATGAAAAAAGTCAACTACGCCGGCAGGCGCTGCATGCCGATCTGTTTATCACCGGAACCAATGCGATCACCGAAGCCGGACAACTGGTGAACCTGGATATGATCGGCAACCGAATCGCGGCCCTGACCTTCGGTCCCCGCTGGGTCATCATTGTGATCGGGCGCAACAAAATCGTCCCCGATCTGGAGGAAGCCATGTTCCGGGTGAAAAATTTTGTCGCTCCCACCAATTCCATGCGACTGGATAAAAAAACGCCCTGTGTAAAGACATCTTTTTGCGAAGAATGCAAAAGCCCGGACCGCATCTGCAATACCTGGACCATTACCGAAAAATCATTTCCCAAAGGCAGGGTAAAAATCGTTCTAATTAATGAAGATTTGGGGCTTTAGGAGGTAGATAAGATGAAAATTTTAGTGGGTTTCGATGGTTCTGCAACATCAAAAGCGGCCTTAAAGCTGGCCGCAGCGCATGCCAACGCATTTGATGCCCAACTTCTTTTGGTGCAATCCATGGTTGGCGGACCGGAGGTGCCGAAAAGAGATTTTGAAAATGCCGAGCGCGAGTTAGGATATCAAAAAAGTCAATTAAAGGATAAAAACCTTGCCTGCGAATCCCTGCTGTCGATCAGCGGTCTGGAGCCCGGAGAGGATCTGGTCAGAATAGCCAAGGAACAAGATGTGGGCCAAATCATCGTAGGCGTTAAACGCCGGTCAAAAGTCGGCAAACTTGTATTTGGTTCGACCGCACAATTTGTGATATTGAACGCACCCTGCCCGGTTGCAACCGTCAAGTAAGATTTGGGCTTGACATGAATTATTCAAGGAATTAAATATTTATAGGTTAACGCGTCGGGGTGGCTGAAATCAGCCTGAGATTATACCCTTGGAACCTGATCTGGATAATACCAGCGAAGGGAACGACAGTCAGATCCGTACTGCAAATTGGACCAAGCCGTTTCCCGCTGGAGACGGCTTTTTTATTGATCGTTTCGATTTACAAGGGTCTATTCACTATGTACACCGAAAGTCTCAAGAATTATTAACAAATCTAGCGAGGTAATATATGAACCATCTAAATGAAAAAGCGGCACAAAATCTGACAGCCATCAGGGAGAAAAAACCATTGATTCATAACATCACTAATTTTGTTGTCATGAATTATACCGCCAACGCACTGCTGGCCATGGGTGCTTCTCCGGTAATGGCCCATGCCGAAAATGAAGTTGAAGATATGGTTGCCTTTGCCGGCACGCTGGTGCTCAATATCGGCACGCTGACCGATGACTGGATTCATTCCATGATAAAGGCCGGTAAGAGAGCATCCGAGCAGCAAACGCCGATTATCCTCGACCCGGTCGGCTCAGGGGCCACGCCACTGCGTACCGACGCTTCCAAAAAAATAATCGCGGAAACCCGGGTCAGCGTCATCCGCGGCAATGCTTCGGAAATACTTTCCCTGCGACACGCCGAATCCAAAACAAAAGGGGTAGATTCGATTCACTCTGTGGATGAAGCTGCCAAAACCGCAACCGTACTGGCTCAGGAGCTCGACACCACACTGGCAATCACCGGGCCGGTGGATCTGATCACCGACGGAAGCCGGGTGATTCGGGTTAAGAACGGGCACCCTCTGATGGGCTATGTCACTGGAACCGGCTGCACGGCCACCGTGGCCATCGGTGCC
>JASFIX010000106.1:0-9485 GCA_050122435.1 Desulfobacterales bacterium | reverse complement strand
CAAAAAAATCTCATGGGGGATTAATTGGAGCGTCTCAATTTCACCAAACAACTCCAGATGACCGATAATCAGCAATAATATGCAAATGTGAAAGGCCATCAAAAATATCCATAGCAGCGGTTTGTGTCTGCGAACGGTGGGAAACAAAAACGTGTCATGCAGGGCCCAAAGCCAACGGGGTTTTTTCTCGGGGTAAACCTGTAGCGTGGCCGGATGGCTGGGTTCTTTAAAGATCTTTATCAACCGGACCGCGGTGCCGATAAAGAAGATGGCAAAGGCCATATAGACCATCGGCACCAGGATGATATAATACAGCGTCTGCAAAACTACCTCCCCTTAGATTCAAATTCAATAAGTATTTCGATGATCGTACTAGGCGTTGCGTTTGATGAAAAACTTTATAACATCATCATCTTGTTCAGTTTTTAATATTTCGTTTCCACTGGTCCTGGCCCATGCTGGAAAGTCCGTCAATGAGCCGGGATCGGTTGACTGAGCCTCTATTACCTGACCAATCTCAACCTCTTTGATCCCTTTGCTGACTTTCACAACCGGCATCGGGCATGGTAAACCTTTCAGATCAAATACCTTATCAACTTTAATATCATCACTCATTTTTCTTCCTCCTGTTCCGGAATAACCCGGTGATTTGGTTATTATTAAAATTCTTTCTAAAAAAATAAAAATGACTCAAAAATCATCGTTTCTAAATAAAAAGCTGGACCTTGCTGTTGGCGGCCTCTTCTAAAAATTTAGCAACACCACAGAAGGTTAAATTATTATAGTCAATCATTTCCTCGCGCTTAAATCCCATCAGATCCATGGACATCTCACAGATGAATATGCGGACGCCTAATTCTTCCGCCATTTCTAAAAATTGCTCCAAAGACGCCACGTTCTTCTTTTTCATCAGCGATTTCATCATGGCCGTTCCCATGCCGCCCATGTTCATCTGGGAGAGCTTTACCTGCCCCAACCCTTTCGGCAGCATGGCACCGAACATTTTGCCGAAAACGTCTTTGCCACCTGCTCTCTTTTTGGCATCTCTGAGCACCGGGGTGCCCCAGAAGGTGAAAAACATGACCGCGTCCATCCCCATGGCAACGGCACCGGTTGCAATCACAAAAGCGGCGATAATTTTGTCAAGGTCTCCGCTGAATACCACCATTGAAAGCTTGTCTTCGGCGGTTTTTTTGTCCAGAGCCTCCAGTTGGGATTTGAGCTCTGCAAATTGGTTTTCGATATTTTGCATATCCATGATTGGCCTCCTTTAGTTATGGGTATTGCTGTTTTTCCTTAATTTTAGTTTATACTATGAACATTTATTCCAAAAAATATGTGTTTTTTAAGTTTGCCAATTTATGCCACAATTCTGTCAGCCGGGTCCTGCCAAAAAGATAATTCACACCATCATTTCTTTTACAGCTTCCATCGAAGCTTTTAAAATATCAAGATTGGTCAAAACCGTTTTGCGTTGGTCAGGCTCCATCTGGGTTAGGACCTCATAATGGACTTTCTTTAAAAATCCATTGATATCATTTAACTTTTTATTCCCTTGGGGGGTAAGGCTGAGCAGGCTGATCCGGGAGTCCTCAGGATCCTTGATGCGTTGAATTAATTTCTTTTTTAGCAGTCCTTCAATAATTTTAGAGACGCGGCTTTTGACCACGTTCATCTTATGCGCAATTCCTTTGGCCGTTAGATAACGCTCATCTCCAAATAGCATCAGGCACCTGAATTCGGCGTCCGGAAGCCCGAAGCGCTCGCATTGATAATGCATTCGTTCCTGGCAGCATTGAAATAATTTGAGTATAAGTTCCTGAAATTGTTTCAATTGGTAATCGGGAACATCGGCTGCAGGGTCCATTGAATCTTTGTTTGCAATTTGGTTCATGGTGTGAACTATAACAGAAATAAAATGCATGTCAAGATGTTTTTAATTTTTTTTGTTATTAAGAATAATCTTTTCATCTATATTTGTTTCGGAGTGTTGGAGTTTTGGAGGATTGGAGTAATGGTCTAAAACTTGATATCTTTAACAACACTCCAATACGCCATCGCTCCAGTACTCCTGATAGGAGGACTCAAGGACTTAAGCTCGCATTGGATTTACACATTTATGGGTTTTCACTCCCAAAATATTTTACATTCATCCAAATTTATACTATAATCTAAGTAATTTAGAAGTAAAAGCGACCATAGAAAGTTGATTAACCTGCCATTCGGTTAGTTGCCGATTATTTCAAGGAGAAGAACATGCACAAGACATTAAGAACGGGCTTAATCCTCTTACTGATAATCCCGGGCCTGGCTATATTTTCAGCCTGCGCAAAAAAAGCAACAACTGTCAAAGAGGAGCCGAAAATAGAAACAGACACGGCCGAATTAGAACGGCAGAAGGCATTGGAGGCAGAACGCCAAAGAAAAGAGGCCGAGCAACGTCGGTTCCTGGCGGCTAAAACTCAGGTTATGCAGCAAGATATCTACTTTCAGAAAGGGAGCTATCGTCTCCAGCCGCAAGCCCGTACGATTTTACATCGCAACGCTGATTTTTTAAAAAAATACCCGCATGTCTCGCTTATTATCGAAGGGCATACCAATGAACGTGGTTCAAGGGAAACCAATATTGCTTTTGGGGATCGACGCGCCGGTGCCGCAAAGTCGTTTTTAATTAAAGAAGGCATCGAAAGATCCCGGCTCATCGCGGTCAGTTTCGGTAAAGAGCGCCCCGTCGACACCGGCAGCAGCGAAAAGGCCCGCGCAAAAAACAGACGGGTCCATTTCGTAGTCATGGAGTAACCCCGCTTATAATCTTCTCAAATATGGCCTCATAGGCAAGAATCCTTAGACTCTACAGGAGTATTGGAGCACTGGAGTGATGGAGTAATGATAAATTAGCCTAAAAGACCAGGTCAATTTTGCATCCACTACTCCAGTGCTCCGACACTCCATCGCTCCGAACCCCACTTCTTCCTTGATTTGTTGCCAATCTTTAGATAAGCCCACAGAGTGCGTTAACTTCCCATTATAGGTTAAATTAGAAATCGATTGAAAAACGAACTTAAAATTGCGGTGCGGGAACTCATCGAACATGTCCTCCGGTCAGGAGACCTGGTATTTGAGTTCCTGGGTTCCAGCCGTCCGGTCGAAGCCATCCGGGCGCATCAAAGGATTCAGAGATCACGTCCCGACAATTACCAGCCCGAGGTTTCAATTTCTCATCAGGTTGAAACGGATCGATTTCGGCTAATTATCGGCGGCCGTATTGACGGCGTTTATGCCGAGCCCGATCGGACCCTCATTGAAGAAATAAAAACCACCACTCGCGATCCGGATTATTTTAAAACTAACGAAAACCCGATCCATTGGGGGCAAGCGAAAACCTACGCCTACATTTATGGGTGCCAAAATGGCCTAGATGAAATTGCCATCCAGTTGACCTATTATCAGATCGAGACCGGTAACCTTCGCGAAATCAATCGTACGTTTGGTCTTGCGGAGCTGGAAATTTTTTTTAATGACCTGGTTCATCGTTATCTGGAATGGGCTGAAACCATTTTCAATTGGGCCAACTGCCGGGATGCCTCAATCCGGGATTTGGACTTTCCTTTTGCAACCTACCGCCCCGGTCAGAGCAAAATGGCTGAGGAAGCGTACCGCACGATTCGCAATACGGGTCATTTGCTCGTACAGGCGGCAACAGGTATTGGCAAAACCATCGCCGTGCTCTATCCGACCGTTAAATCTCTTGCGGAAAAACGCGCTCAAAAGGTTTTTTACCTGACCGCCCGGACAACCGGCCAGATGGTGGCTGAAAAAGCGCTAAATGAAATGCGGGCAAAAGGCCTCCGATTAAAATCAGTCACCCTGACGGCAAAGGATAAAATCTGTTTTTGCCCCGATAGTGCCTGCCATCCGGACGAGTGCGAATTTGCCCGAGGTCACTATGACCGCATCAACGATGCCGTAACAGACATCTTCAGCAGGGATGCCTTTACCCGCGAGCAGATTGAAGAGACGGCTAAAGCATTTCAGGTGTGTCCATTTGAGTTTTCCCTGGAATTATCGGTTTTGGCAGACTGTATCATCTGCGATTATAATTATGTATTTGACCCGAGAGTATATTTGCGCCGGTTTTTCCAGGAAGAAAACGGCGACTATATCTTTTTGATTGATGAAGCCCATAACCTGGTGGACCGTTCCCGGGAAATGTTTTCGGCGGAAATTTTCAAACAACCGGTTTTAGATGTTCGCCGGCAGATAAAAGATAAACTACCGCACATCTTCAAAAGCCTCGGACATATCAACGCCTGGCTGGTTCAGACTAGAAAAAAATGTCAGGAATCGCCCAATCCGCTGGTGGAAGAAAGCCCGCCGGATGATCTGATCCCGCTATTGAGAGGATTTCTTTTCGGCACCGAACGCTGGCTTTCAAAAAATATTAAAACAAGGTTTCGCGAGAATTTACTGGATCTGTATTTTGTCATATCCGGATTCATCAGAGTTGCCGACCAATACGATGAGTGCTACACAACCTGTTATGAAAAAATCGGCAACAACCTGAAAATCAAGCTGTTTTGTATTGATCCCTCGACCCATCTTGAACGTGTTCTAGTCCGCTGCCGAGCAGCCATCTTATTTTCGGCTACCATGACACCGATCGAATATTTCAAACAAATTCTGGGCTGTGACCCGACCGCCGCTCACCTGATTCTGCCATCACCCTTCCCCGGAAAAAATCTGGGCCTGTTCATCTCTGATCAGATTTCGACCTACTATCGTCAGCGGGATCAAACCGTGCCCCAGGTATCCCAGGTTATTTCCGCCCTAGTTGAACAAAAGAAGGGAAATTATCTGCTGTATTTCCCTTCTTATGAATACATGCACAAAATCTATTATTCATTTGCCGAGCGCAACCCTCAAATACAAACCATCCTGCAAACCTCCGGCATGTCGGAACCTGAAAGAGAGGCTTTTTTAAAGCGTTTTTCAGATGACCACCCACAAACTTTGGTTGGTTTTGCGGTGATGGGCGGCATTTTCGGCGAAGGCATCGATCTGATCGGTGACCGTCTGCTGGGAGCGGTGATCGTCGGAGTGGGTCTGCCCGGTATCAGTCTGGAAAGAGAATTAATAAAGGAATATTTTACCCGCACCTTGAACGGTGGTTTTGAGTATGCCTATCTTTACCCGGGCATAAACCGGGTGCTACAGGCTGCCGGCCGAGTGATCCGGACCGAAAGGGATCGCGGTGTGGTGCTGTTAATTGATCAACGCTATGCCCGCTATCAGTATAAATCCTTGCTGCGTGAAGAATGGGATCCGGTCTGGGTGCAGACTTCCCGGCAGCTGGCCGATAGTCTGCAGGCGTTCTGGAAACAACAGTAATTTTTAGGTTTCAGGTTTCGGGTGTCAGGTGTCAGGCGATAGCAGTCAGAAGGCAAATAATAAAACCGGGAAGATGATGCATCTTATCTGTCTTCTATTTTCTGTTACCCGTCATCTGTTTGCTGACACCTGAACACTGACACCTGAAACCATATTTAGCGGCTGTATTTGCCCATCAGCTGGGCTTCGGCCAGGATATGATTTTCCATGGCCTCGATTAATTGGGCCTTGGTAATGCCGCTCTCCAGATCGAGTGTGGTGTCCAGTGCATAAAGCTTGAAGAAATATCGATGGGTACCGCCAGGGGGACAGGGCCCGCCGTATCCCAATCTGCCAAAATCATTTGTGCCGTGGCGCGCGCCATTCTCCAAGATGGCATCGGGCGATATCTCACCCGGCAATCCGCTGGCATCTGTCGGGATATTAAACATCACCCAGTGAACCCAGGTACCCATTGGCGCATCCGGGTCATCACAAATCAGTGCCAGGCTTTGGGCGGTCTCGGGGACGCCGCCCCAGGCTAAGTCCGGGGAAACGTCCGGTCCGTCACAGGTAAAACGGGTCGGTATCATTTCACCTTCTGAGAATACCGAACTGGTTATTTCAAGTGCCATGATTCACCTCCTGTAATCAACGTTTGGTTGGAATGAAGCCATATGTATACGGGCAGTTTTCTTCTGCCCCGGAAGGTTTGACACCGATTGGAAATAAGAATATACTGTGATTTACTGGAGGGGTAAATGAAATTCTTTGCGATCATCACAGGCATCCTGCTGGTCGGCTTTTTGAGTTCCAGTCTAATCGCCGGACAGGTATATACCTGGACGGATGAAAACGGAAACTTGCATGTTACCGATACCCCGCCACCACCAAAATCAAAGGTTAAAGATACTCTGGAGTATCAGGAAAAGACCGTGCAAGAGGTTCAAGAACTAAAACAACGCCAAAGCATCCGGCAAGAGCAAAAGAACGAGGAGTCTGTTCGTCAGCGGGCCGATGCGGCTTCAAAAAGGGCTGCAAAAGCCGATCAAGAAGCACGGGAGGCCAGCCAAAAAGCAGCTGATGCATACGAAAATGCCATGCGGACATATAACGTATATGGCAAAACCAAAGATAAAAGAAAAAAGTTCAAAAAAAGAATAAGAAGGGCTTTTGACGAGGCAGACGCCGCTCAAGCTCGCGCATCCGAGGCATCTGAATATGCCCGACAGGCGCAAGAAGATGCCAGAGCCGCCGCAAAAGAAGTCGAGGCCCTCGAAGCCCAGAATCAATAAACAATGAATTTATTCCGCAACTGGTTTCTCGCCAGCCGGCCGTGGTCTTTTTCGATGACCGCAATATCCATCAGCGTCGGCGCAGCCCTGGCCGCTATCGACGGCAATTTTTCCTGGTTGTTTTACGCATTGACCCTATTGGCGGGGATTTTTATGCATGCCGCCACCAACCTGATCAATGATTATTACGACGTCAAAAGCGGCGTGGATTTTCAAGGCGTTTCCACCGGGATATACCGCCCCCACCCACTTTTAGAAGGCAAGTTAACACCGCGGCAGGTACTGATCGAAGCTTGCGGACTCTACGGGTTAGCAATCGCCATCGGCCTTTATCTGGCCGCTGTGCGCGGCTGGCCACTATTCTGGGTCGGCCTGGCAGGCGCCCTGGCAAGCGTCACCTATACGGCACCGCCCTTTAAATACAAATATATGGCGCTGGGGGAATTGTCCGTATTTTTGATGTGGGGGCCGTTGATGGTAATGGGTTCTTATTTCATTCAACGTCAGGTATTTAACAGCAATGCCCTTCTCATTTCCCTGCCTTTCGGGCTGCTGGTCGCGTTGGTATTGCTGGCCAACAATATCCGCGACATCTCCCATGATCGCAGCAAAGGCATTTTAACCTTGCCGATTATGATCGGCCAGCGCAATGGGCTCAGGTTATACAGCGCTCTGATGATTCTGGCCTACGCCGGCATCATCGGCATGTCCATTGCCGGCCCCCTGTATCCATGGTCATTAATCGTCCTAATATCGATGCCCCTGGCCCTTAAGTTGTTGCGCCAGATGCTGGGTGAAATCCCGGATGATGCTGATGCTCAAACGGCAAAACTGGATACTGCCTTCGGCGTTCTGTTGGTCGTATCTCTGCTGCTTGAGGGTCTGCTTTGAAGCGTGAAGTGCAGTCCAAAGCGGTCGTATTGACCGTTGTGCTGGCATGCATGCTGTGGTTTGTGACCTTCTATTTGAGCTGGGCATCATTCTGGATAAAAATTTCAGTTTCAGCCGCAACTTTAGCAATCTTATCTTTGAGGATCCAGCCCCATCAAAAAGATCAATACCGCTTCAATAAAAACGCTATTCTACTGGGACTGGCATCAGCTGGTCTGCTGTACGCCATTTTCTGGTTAGGCAAGACGATTTCCGGCGCCCTAATGCCTTTTGCCGTCACCCAAATAAACGGCATTTATCAAAAAGGCATGGGAACCCACACCGGTATTATCGCTGCTTTACTTTTTTTTGTCACCGGACCCTGCGAAGAAATTTATTGGCGCGGTTTTCTGCAAAAGAATCTGGCGAATCGTTTTGGCCCCTGGCAGGGCTGGCTGCTGGCAACCCTTATCTATGCCGGAGTGCACATCTGGTCGTTCAACCTGATGCTAATCGGAGCGGCCGGCGTGGCGGGGGCGTTCTGGGGTGCGATGTTTTGGCGATATAAGAACCTGGCGCCGGTAATCATCTCCCATTCCGTCTGGAGTACGGTCATTTTTGCGGTCTTTCCAATGCACTAGTTTTTAGATAGAGCATCGATTCAAAACAGTGCAAAGTCCAGGACAAATAAACCTACTTCACAAGGTTTCAGGTGTCAGTGTTCAGGTGTCGGCATTGCCAGAAATGAAACCCTGACACCCGCCTGCGCGGCCGCAGCCGCTTCGGCGCGGCGAAGGCCTGACACCTGAAACCTATTAGGCTACCTCACTACAACTGACTGGTTTAACCTACAGCACGAAAATGGGTCCGTGGCTAATTTACCCGATCGAGGTATGCGCTTCCACCATTTCCTTTATCACATCCAGCAGAGGCGGTTTGAGCGCCCGCCATTTGGGCTCAATGGCCCGACCTTCATTCCAGGTGAAATCCACAACGTCATATTTTTCAGGAATGATATGTTCGTTATTTTCGCCATAAACCGTTTCGGGATAGTATTCGATGTACAGCATTCGGTCCGGTTCGATTTTAAACAGCCGGGTGACATTGGTGGCAATATGACCGGTGCAACTGCGTACCGACATTCGACTTTCCGGAACATCTGAAACCAAAACGATAATCGGTCTAAGATAAGCCGGGCCACCGGCTTTTTTCTTTCGAAGATCAAAAATACGCAACCGACATTCACCGCTTGCCAGACGCAGCTGACCACCCCATCCTTCCCAGGAAAAAATATCATCATAAATCATCATGTTAGAATTTCCAGTGCGATGCTAATTGCTCAGTCAGCTGATCGTTGAAAAACTGCAGGATTGTTGCCTTGCCGGGTGTAATATACTATAGTCAGGTTTATCATCAACAGAATTGGCAAACGGTGCTAACTGCAATATATACTGGATACCCATGGCAAACAACCCTAATTTAACTCACCTTAAGTTTAAGGAAAAAGACATCATTCTGGTCGGGACAGCTCACGTTTCAAAAGAGAGCGCCCGGCTGGTACAATCTGTAATTGAGGAAGAAACGCCCGATACCGTCTGTGTCGAACTCTGCCAATCCCGATTCCAGGCTATCCAACAAAAGGATCGCTGGCAGGATACCGATATCGTCAAAGTGATCAAGGAAAAAAAATCATTTTTGCTCCTGTCGAATCTTTTGCTGGCATCATTTCAAAAACGAATTGCGAAACAATTTGATGTTAAGCCCGGCGAGGAAATGATAGCGGCCATAAATTCGGCTGAATCCACAGGCGCCCAAATACATCTTGCCGACCGGGAGATCCGAACAACCCTTTCCAGGACCTGGCGGGTAATGGGATTTTGGAGCAAAATAAAACTGATCTTTCAAATAACGCTGTCGCTGGGGCAACTTGATGAAATCAAAGAAGAAGATATT
>JASFIX010000105.1:0-9521 GCA_050122435.1 Desulfobacterales bacterium | reverse complement strand
CAATTCTCAGATCCTCGATGCGGCCGTTGGTACAGGATCCGATGTAAATCTGATCAATTTCAGTCGCATTCATTTCATTTACCGGGCGCACCTGGTCCGGCTTAAATCCATGCGTTACCATGGGTTCCAACTGCGATACATCATGTTCTAACTCCGTTTCATAGGTGGCGTCCGAATCCGGCCAGAAGGCTTTAAATGCTTCCAACGCTTTGGATTTATTCGAATATTGATCTTGAATAAATGGCCATAAATATTCAAGCGTGGTTTGATCTGGATAGCAAATGCCGCTGGTGGCGCCGGCTTCAATAGCCATGTTGCACAGAGTCATGCGGGCATCCATACTCATGGCGGTGACCACCGGTCCGCTAAATTCAATGACTTTATTGGTGGCGCCGTTAACGCCGATCCTGCCGATGACTGATAAGATAACGTCTTTGGCAAACACGCCGGCCGGCAGGGTACCGGTGATCTCGATTTTGATGGTTTTTGGAAAATGAAAGGCGCAGATTCCTTTTAAAAGACCAACCTCAAGATCTGTTGTCCCGACTCCGGCGGCAAAGGCGCCAAAAGCCCCGTATGTGCAGGTATGCGAATCTCCCATGATGATGGTATGTCCCGGTCTGACAAAGCCTTTTTCCGGGAAAAGAACATGACAGATGCCATTTCTGCCGATATCAAAAAAATCCCGGATTTGATGACGTCGGGCCCATTCCCTTAAGATTTTTCCCTGGGTAGCGGTTTTTGAATCTTTGGCGGGGGAGACATGGTCGATCACCACTTTGATCTTTTGGGGATCAAACACCCGGTCTTTGTCCCTTGCGATCAGATCATTGATGGCTGTGGGGGTTGTAATTTCATGACAGAAAACCGCATCGAGGCGCAATACGTGGATATTATCGGAGGGATTGTCGATGCGGTGCGAATCGAAAATTTTTTCAGCAACTGTTTTACCCATAATGGTCCTTAACAATTTATTGTAAAGTAGAATAGGATTTACACGATCATTGATTTATGTTCAAGCTCAATATAAGGCACACACCAAGGTTCGCAAGGCTAACCGCATAGCGCATAGAGCATAGCGCAGAGCGTAAAATTAACGGCATAGCGCATAGAGCATAGCGCGAAGCGCTGACCGGTTGCGGTTTCAAATCCGCTCAAGTCTTTTGTAATACGTGCTATACGCTTTCTCTGTGCCTTTTATCCGTAGTTGAACAATCTGCAATCCGAAATCCGCAATGAAATCAATCCGAGTCTGACTTGAGTACTGCCAAAAATGCCGATTGCGGTATCATCACTTTCCCGACCATCTTCATTCGCTTTTTGCCCTTTTTCTGTTTTTCGAGCAACTTGCGTTTGCGTGTGATATCGCCACCGTAGCATTTGGCTGTGACATCTTTTCTCAGGGCCGAGATGGTTTTGCGCGCGATAATATTTCCGCCGATCGCGCCTTGAATCGCAATTTTGAACATCTGCTTGGGGATTTCCTGTTTCAGCTTTTCACAGGCCGCTCGGGCTCTGCCAACGGCATTGTCTTTGTGTACCAGCTGGGACAATGCATCTACCCGTTCGCCGTTGATTAAAATATCCACTTTGACCAGGTCGGTTTCGCGGTAATCGATCAAGTCGTAATCAAATGAACCGTAACCCTGGGTCAAGGATTTGAGCCGGTCATAAAAGTCGTAAATAACCTCTGCCAGCGGCATCTCGAATATCATTTCGAGACGATCACTGGTGAGATAATGGTAGGTTTTGTTAATTCCGCGCCGCTCAAGACACAGCGTCATCATCGCCCCCATATAACGATCCGGCACGATAATAGACGCCCGAATATAGGGCTCAAGGGTCGTCGCAATTCCAGTCGGATCAGGGTAATATGCCGGATTATCGATGGTCATTTCTGAACCGTCATTCATGACCACCTGGTATTGAACCGATGGTGCTGTCAGAATAAGCGAAAGGTCGTATTCGCGCTCCAGCCGCTCCTGGACGACTTCAAGGTGCAAAAGCCCCAGAAAGCCGCAGCGAAAGCCAAATCCGAGGGCCGCCGATGTATCCTTTTCATATACCAGCGAGGCATCATTTAATTTAAGCTTTTCCATACCGACCGCCAGGTCTTCGTAACCATCTGAGGCCGTCGGGTATATAGAAGAAAAAACCACCGGTTTCGTCGTTTTAAATCCCGGCAGGGGAGCATCGCAGGGGCGATCTTCATGGGTAATGGTGTCGCCGCAGCGGGTATCGCTGATCGTCTTTATACCGGCAATAATGTAACCTACCTGGCCAGCGGAAAGCGTTTGCATGGGGATGCGTTCCAGCTGAAAAACACCCACTTCTTCGACTCGGTAAGCGGCTTGGTTAGATGTGAAAATGATGGTGTCGCCCGGCTTTATCTGTCCCGAAAAAATACGCAGATGAACAACCGTGCCGCGGTAGGAATCGTAATGAGAATCAAAAATCAGCGCCTGTAACGGCTGGTTTGCCTCACCGTCCGGCGGTGGTAATTCCCTGACAATGGTTTCAAGGATCTGTTCAATCCCCAGCCCCTGCTTAGCTGAAACCTGAAGCGTTTTCTCCGGATCCAGCCCCAGGTCCTCTTCTATCTGCATCAGAACGCGGTCGATATCGGCGGATGGAAGATCGATTTTATTGATAACCGGGATTACTTCCAGATTATGCTCCAGCGCCAGATACAAATTGGCTAACGTCTGGGCCTCTACCCCCTGACTGGCATCAACCAGCAGCAATGCCCCTTCACAGGCGGCCAGGGCTCGCGAAACTTCATAGGTAAAGTCTACATGTCCGGGAGTATCAATCAGGTTTAAATAATAGGTTTGTTTGTCATTGGCGGTGTATGGCAGACAAATCGTCTGGCTTTTTATGGTGATTCCTCGTTCACGCTCGATATCCATGGTGTCGAGAATCTGGTCTTTAAAATCACGGTCCTCAATGATATCGGCGGCCTGGATAAGGCGATCGGATAAGGTGGATTTGCCGTGATCAATATGGGCAATAATGCTGAAATTTCTAATATTTTGCTTCTCAAACATCGTTTTTTCCGGACCCACTGTTGCATCTTAATTTCGATAGACACTTGAAAGTGTTGAAGAATCTAAAAGTCAGTTGACACAAATTGCCGTTCTGATATATTAGTAGGATAAACAAAATAAAAGCGCTTTCCTATCAAATTTTTTCAAATACTGTCAACCCCGGCTTTGTGGACGGATCCCGGCCAACTATTCAATGACGCTTATGGAAAAGAAGAATTCAAATATTAATGTATTAATCGTTGATGATGACCTAAGCGTCAGAAATACGATGGATGAATATATCGCCAATGCCGGGTTTAACACTCTGGCAGCCTCATCTGCCGAAGAAGCTCTTGAATTAATAGAAAAAAACGATTTTGCAGTTGTCATTACCGATATCCGATTACCGGGACTGGGTGGTCTTGAACTTACCAAGGTCATCAAGCAAAAAAACGGCTCCGATGTCATTGTTGTGACCGGATACAGCGACGACTATTCCTATGAAGAAGCAATCAATATCGGTGCCAGCGACTTCGTCATCAAACCGGTGCGGCTTGAAGAGCTGCTGCTTAGACTCAGACGGGTGCTTAAAGAGCGTCAGCTCAGCTCCGAGCGTACCCGCATGATGCAAAAGCTTCAAAAACTTGCTACCACGGACGGTCTCACCAAACTTTACAATTCGCGTTCATTTTACTCCCAGCTTGAATTGGAAGTGGACCGTTACAACCGATACAAACATCCGCTTTCATTGCTACTGCTGGACATTGACAACTTCAAAGAATTTAATGACAATTTCGGGCATCTGGAAGGCGATAAGGTGCTGGTGCGATTCAGCCAAATCATCAAATCCTGTCTGAGAACAAATGACTCTGCCTATCGTTATGGTGGTGAAGAGTTTACGGTGATCCTTCCGGAAACAAACGGTGACGAAGCCAAAACAGTGGCCCAGCGAATCCGCTCCTCTCTGGAATCTGAGAAATTTAAACCCATACCCGATAAAAACGCCCAAATTACCATCAGCATCGGGGTTACCCAATACTATCCTAAAGAAGAATTGTCCGCATTTATCCGGCGAGCAGACA
Source organism: Desulfobacterales bacterium (assembly GCA_050122435.1). Taxonomy (GTDB): domain Bacteria; phylum Desulfobacterota; class Desulfobacteria; order Desulfobacterales; family JAHEIW01; genus JAHEIW01. The sequence goes on along the minus strand of JASFIX010000105.1, from coordinate 5,413 downwards.
AGGCCATGTACCTTTCCAAGAAAAATGGGCGTAACCGCGTCTCCGTCTTGCTGGCCGAACCCCCTGAAATATCCAAAGGAAAAGCCTAGTACGCTGGTTGGCCAGTTTAGCCAGTTGCGCCCGTTGAGCCCGTCAAAAAAAAGGGAATGGATCCGATTTTATTTAGAACTGGCAAACGGGCCAAACCTTTTTCACGCCTCAATCGTGACTTTCAGGTACAAATCCCCGCTTTCGCTTGCACCCGGGCGCTGACCGAGGCCTTTTAGCCGCAGAACGGTGCCCTCCTGAATACCTGCCGGCACTTTTACGTTAAACAGCCTTTTTTGAAACCCCAACGGAATATTGACCAGCTTACGGGTACCACTGACAGCCTCATGCGGCGTAATTTTAATCAAACCATACAGATGAGGGCCCTCGCCGGAACTTGCCGGGCGAATGACCTGCAGACGCGGTGTTTTCTTTTTAACGGTGAATTGACGCATCTGACGAGACATCCCTGTATGCGGCAGAGCAGTAAACAGCTTTAAAAACACGATGCCGAATACAAATCCGCCAATATGCGCCCACCAGGCAATACCACCCGCAGTTCCCTGACTGCCGGCGGCGTTGATGAACTGGAATAAAAACCACAGGCCGAGAAAAATAAACGCCGGAATATTGATAAAATAGGGAATAAAAAAAATCGGAATAAGGGTAAGAATCTTTGATCTGGGATGCAGAATAAAATAGGCACCCATGACGCCGGCAATGGCGCCGCTGGCCCCGATGGTCGGCACATTCGACTGCAGGTTTAAGACCAGATGGGAAAGCCCGGAGGCGATGCCGCACAGCAGGTAAAATAGTGCGTAGCGGACAGGTCCCAGGCGGTCTTCGACATTATCGCCGAAAATATATAGGGACCACATATTGCCCAGAATGTGCCAAAAGCTGCCGTGCAAAAACATAAATGAAACCAATGAAAAAACCTGCTGGCTTACGGTAAAATATTCGGCAACTTGTGGTATCGCGTAGCGCGCCGGGACCAGGCCGTAGATATAAATGAATCTGTTGATTTCAGGGCCCTGGAGAAGTTGAATTAAATAAACGACGACGTTGATGCCGATAAGGGCGGTGTTAACAACGGGGTAATTTCGGGTAGGCGTTGTGTCGCGTAAAGGTATCATTATCGCGTTGCGGGTTACGGGTTTTGGGCTACGCGTCTCGAGTTACGCGTTCCGGGTTGCGGGTTTCAAAACAACGCGCAACTCGAAACACGCAACCCGTAACCCGTAACCCGCAACGCGAAACCTATGTATCAAGTTCTTGAATAAGCTTAAGATGCGAAGCTAATTTCTGCTGCTTTTCCTGAAAGCCGGCGTGTTTTGCCTTCACCTGCTCAACCACCTCATGCGGCGCCTTATTCAGAAAATTTTCATTTTCCAGCTTTTTTGAAACCGCTGCCAGCTCTTTTTCCAGTTTATTCATTTCTTTTTCGAGCCGCTGGGCCTCTTTGCTAAAATCGATAATTCCTTCTAAAGGAACAAATATGGTGGCCCCGCCAACTACAGCCGTGGCTGATGATTTTGGCTTTTCAGGGCTCTCGTTGATGCTAAACGCGTCCAGTTTGGCAAGGTTGATAACGATATCCTGATGCGCTTCCAAAGTGGTTTTAATATTCTTTTCTTTGGTTTGAACCAGGGCTGTCAGATTTAAGGAGGGGGAGATATTCATTTCACCTCTGATGTTTCTGATGGCGGATATGAGATCGATTAGCAGGTCCATTTCAGATTCTGCCTTTTTTTCACGCCTGATCTCGGCCGCGTCCTTTTGGTCCGCAGGAAATACGGCCTTCATGATGGATCCCTCGGCTCCAGGCAGTTTGTGCCATATTTCTTCGGTCACAAACGGCATAAAAGGATGCAGCAGGATCAGCGTGTCATACATGACGCGCCATAAAACCCCCAGGGTGGTTTCTTTTTTTTGCGGACCCTCTTTTTCATACAGGGCAGGCTTAATCGCCTCAAGATACCAGTCACAAAATTGGTGCCAGACAAAATTATAGATCTCGGCGGCCGCATCGTTAAAACGATAGCTGTCGAGGGCCTCGGCCACTGTTTGCGTGACGCGGCTGAGGCGAGACAAAATCCAGCGGTCCGGAAGCGAAAGTCCATCAAAGTTAATCTTCTCGTGAGGTTGATCAATATGCATCAGTGCAAATCGGGCGGCATTCCACAGTTTGTTCACAAAATGACGGTATCCCTCGATGCGCTTTTCCGACATTTTGACATCCCGGCCCTGGGCGGCAAAGGCCGCCAGGGTAAAGCGGAAGGCATCGGTGCCATAATGGTCGATGACCGTTAACGGGTCGATGACATTGCCCGTTGATTTGCTCATTTTTTTACCTTCTTCATCACGAACGAGTGCATGTACATATACGTCTTTAAAGGGAACATCTTTCATGAATTGGATGCCCATCATCATCATGCGTGCCACCCAGAAGAAGAGGATGTCAAAAGCGGTTACCAGAACCGATGTGGGGTAAAACGTTTTTAAAAGCGGAGTCTTTTCCGGCCAGCCCATGGTTGAAAAAGGCCACAAGGCCGAACTGAACCAGGTATCCAGTACATCGGTTTCCTGCACCAGTTTTGTCCCACCGCATTGAGGGCAAGCCTGGGGCGCCTCCATGGAAACGATCATTTCATCACAACCCTCACAGGTCCAGGCCGGTATCTGATGGCCCCACCAGATCTGGCGGGAAATACACCAGTCGCGGATATTTTCCATCCAGTCATAATAGGTCTTGTTCCAGGTATCGGGAATGATGCGGGTTTTGCCGGATTTAACGGCTTCAATCGCTTTTTGAGCCATCGGTTTTACTTTCACAAACCATTGTTTTGAAAGATTCGGCTCCACCATCGTGTGGCAGCGATAACAATGTCCGACACTGTGTCGATAGGGCTCGATTTTTTCGAGGCGCTTTTCTGCTTTCAATGCCTCAACCACCGCCTTGCGGGCTTCGAAACGATCGAGGCCTGCAAAGTTTCCGGCATCCGGTGTCATTTTGCCGTCATCACCGATAACCTTAATCGCGGGCAGTTCGTGGCGCATTCCGATTTCAAAGTCATTGGGGTCGTGGGCCGGTGTTACCTTTAACCCGCCGGTGCCGAATTCCATATCCACATAGGCATCTTTGATGAGTGGAATCTCTCGATCCATTAGCGGGAGAATAACGGATTCCGATTTGAGGTTCTGGTAACGCTCGTCTTCCGGGTTCACTGCCACAGCCGTATCACCCAGCATCGTCTCGGGCCTCGTGGTGGCCACAACTATATCACCTTCACCTTTGGCAAAAGGATAGTGGATGTGATACAGATGGCCGTCGCGTTCCTCGTGTTCGACTTCAAGGTCGGCCAGGGCCGTGTGGCATCGATGACACCAGTTGATGATGTAATCGTCTTGATAGATAAGGCCCTCATGATAAAGTTCCACAAAGACTTTGCGCACCGCCTGTGACAAACCTTCATCCATGGTGAAGCGTTCCCGATTCCAGTCACAGGAAGCGCCGAGCCGTTTTAACTGATTGATGATTTCGCCGCCGTATTTTTTACGCCATTCCCAGACCGACTCGATAAATTTTTCTCTGCCCAACTGGTGGCGATCGGTGCCTTCGGCGGCCAATTTTTTTTCGACGACATTTTGAGTCGCAATACCGGCATGATCGGTTCCCGGCATCCAAAGCACATTGTCTCCGCGCAATCGCCGGTAGCGGCAAAGAACATCCTGTAAGGTGTTATTCAACGCATGACCCATATGCAAGACACCGGTAACATTCGGGGGTGGGATAACAATCGAATAGGCTGTTTGTGAGCTTTTTTCCTGAGCAGCAAACAATCCCTGCTCTTCCCAGTATTGATACCAGCGCTTTTCAACTTCATGTGGTTCGTAAGCCTTCTCAAGTAAATTTGATTTCATCAGATAACCTTCCTCCAACAGACTTGCTCAAACTAGAATCTCAAATTAATACATGCTGTATACAGGTCCCTGAAAGCAAAAAGGGGATTATTGAATAATCCCCTGGGATTACCTGAATACAGGTATTAGCACAGTCGCGATAGAAAATATAGTTTTTTATTAGAAGTGGTTTCAAAGCCTCAGATCAGGTTCCCCGCTAAGCGCGGGATTGCACGTCTTAATCTTAGCAAATTAAGGTGTGCATCAAAGTCCGCCGAAGGCGGATTGAAATCACTTCTAATCAGACATTATCATCGTTGCCGTCTTCTAACAAAATGCTTTTTAATCTTTCGATTTCTTTTGAGACCGCTTTTTCGATGGTCTCTCTAACGATGGAGTCAATTTTATCAGAAAAATTGTTCTCAATGATCCGTTCGATGGTTTCTTCAATTTGCTCCTGGCTGGCACCTGCTAATGCGGCTAGCGCGCCTTCTGCCGGCAACTCTCTGGATGGCTCATCTTCGGTAACCTTGATATCTTCCTCTTCGGTTTCATCTTCGGTGTCAAATTCTGGCATTTCGATTGCTTCTAATTCTGATTCAAAATCTTCATCGAACTCGTCCTCGGCTTCTGATTCTTCGGAAAAAGTGGTTTCCAACCGATCAATTTTTTCTGAAATTTCATCGGTTTCATCGCCAGCCTCTGATACAGCCGATTCGATTGTCTCTGCTTCCGGTTCAACATCTTCGTCGAGCTCTTTTTCGGCTTCTGATGCATCGAAAAAAGTGGTTTCCAACCGATCAATTTTTTCTGAAATTTCATCGGTTTCATCGTCGGCCTCTGATACAGCCGATTCGATTGCCTCTGCTTCCGGTTCAACATCTTCGTCGAGCTCGTCCTCGGCGTCTGATGCATCGAAAAAAGTGGTTTCCATGCGGTCAATTTTTTCTGAAATTTCATCGGTTTCATCGTCGGCCTCTGATACAGCCGATTCGATTGCCTCTGCTTCCGGTTCAACATCTTCGTCGAGCTCGTCCTTGGCGTCTGATGCATCGAAAAAAATGGTTTCCAGCCCGTCCGTTTCTTCTGAAATTTCATCAGCCTCATCGGCGGTGTCGGATAAAGTCAATCCGGCGACCTCGGTTTCTAATTCCGCATCTTCTTCGAGCTCTTCCTCCGCTTGGGATTCATTGAAAAAAATGGTATCCAGCTGGTCGATTTTTTCTGAAATTTCACTTGAGTCCATTTCAAAATCAAAATCTTCCGTACCGGATGACGTATCCGCCAGATTTATATCAGATTCGCCTTCAACTTCCAGGGCGTTCGTTAAATCATCTTCGAAATTATCATCGATTCGAATTTCTTCACCTAGCGAATCATTGATGAAGTCTTCAAGTTCATCATCTTCAACATCGGCACCGGGACCGTCAAACTGGATGATATCGTCTTCGATTTCTCCAGGTACGGTTTCATCAATCAGGTG
>JASFIX010000104.1:0-9618 GCA_050122435.1 Desulfobacterales bacterium | reverse complement strand
TATCTGCTGGTGAGCATTCCCCGGAGGTTTTTTAGCAATATAGCCGGTGTAGAATAACGGAATGCGGATTTCCGCATGACGAAAAAAAGTTTCTTCCAATTTAATCAGATTCGGATCCGAATGCACCAGGACAGCATCAAAATACCGATTCAACGTGTCAACCGCCCGTCCTTCATGTTTTTGCTGATCCTCTTTTTCTACTAGAATATCCCTGACACTGCAGACCACCCCGCAGGATGAAGACTTTTGGTTTCGAATGGCCGCAAGTAAAGGATCAACTTCAAATCGAAATGCTTTGCGCCCAAAAGGATATAATTCAATCAAAAAGAGATCCGGTTTTTCTTTTTCAAAAAGCGCAAGAAGATGTTTTTGCCGTTGCGCTTTGATTCGCTCCACGGATACATTTGGATGCGGACTAAAAAGACCTTTAAAACCGGTGTCCATCTGCAACTCGGGCAGACGAACGATCTTAACATGTTTTGCAATATTCGCATCGATGTGCGGCCCACCGCTGATCAGTAAGACCTCATGACGCTTCAGGGCTTTACAAATTTCAAGGGATCTGAACAGGTGTCCGACCCCCAATACATGCTGACAGTAAAAAATGATCTTCATCTTTTATTCAATTTTGATGAATTCGAAAAAAGATGAATTCATCAAGTGTTTGGTGTTTCGTATTTTGTTTTTAGTAAACCGGTTATGATGTTATATCAATTTGTTAGAATTCTAAACACCAAACACCAAATACGAAACACTCTCGTAAGAGATTGTTTTTCTGACTTTTTACGAGCCAATTAAAATTTAAAACGCTCATTTTAGGTAAAATTACACGCGATTAATGTCAACAATTTGTTCAATCTTCCTTAATCGCGCAAACTCTGCTATAAAAAATTGATGAATCCGTAAAAAATCGAATTCATCAAGTGTTTGGTGTTTCGTATTTTGTTTTTTGTCTGACCTTTATGATGTAATTTCAGATTGTTAAGCTGTCAAATACTAAACACTAAATACAAAACACTTTTTAAAAATTGAAAAAAGACCAAATTAAAATAGAAAAAGTCAAACGCAAGGAAATCTATAAATTTGCGCGCAACGCCATGAGCCAGCCGCCATATCAAAGCGCCGCCCCGATTTCCCTGCGCCGCGCTTTGTCCCAGTCAAATAATCCTTATAGCCGCCCTGATGATATGGTTTTACTGATCGCCCTATACGACGGGAAATGTGTCGGATACCAGGGCATACTCCCGGGATTAATTTACCACAACAGGGAATTGAAAAGCGTTCACTGGTCCACGGCATTTTTTGTGTCGTCCGACTATCGCGGCAAGGGCATCGCCGGCTGTCTTTTAAAAGAAATCAAGAAATTAAACATCGACTTTCCCGTAACCCGCATGACAGAAAGTGCCCAGCAGGCTTACCTTAGTGCCGGATTTCAAGAACTTGGCAATCTTACCTATTACCAATTAAGGATGGAAAAGATCCGCAAACTGGACGCCATCTTTCAGGAAGCTGAAACCGCTTTGGCATTGGGACCGCATCCTATTGAAATGTCAAAATTAAGCGCCGACGCCCGTTTAGGTGAGGGTGCGCTTTATCAACGGTCAAAGGAAATTTTTTACTCAAAAGTACTGGCCGGTTTGAAACCGGCGCAAAAAGCATACGTACATGTCCGGGTGGATCAAATTGATCCCCGAGCTCAAGCGGTCATCGATCTGCAATCCAAAACGCCTTGTTTTTATCGCGGTGTAGAAGCAATAAACTGGATGCTCAAATACCGTTGGATCATATCGGCGAAAACGGAAAAAGTAGAAGCGCAACCCTATTATTTTTCACTGGTCAGTGAGTTGTTCGATTATGTGGCTTTACAGATTTATTCGACCGATAAAAAGTTATTTAAGGGATTCCTGATACTGTCGGTATTGGCAAAAAAAGGCAGAACCTGGCTTAAAATTCTGGATTTTGCTTTCATGGATCCCGCCGATGATGGCCTGGCCGCATATTTCGGATTGATGTACGCGAATAAGTTCAGCGCCGACCGTCTGGAATTTCCAACCCGCCTGCTGGACTATTTTAAACAAAATCCTTTAGTGCCGCCCCTGATAAAAAGACAAAAGCGCTTGTACCTTTTTTACCCGAAGCGGCATGGAAGCGTGTTGGAGGGGTGCAGGGACGGAATTGAGTTGGACTACTGCGATGCGGACACGGCTTTTACTTAAATTGAAACCGTTCGGTTTCAATTTAATTGGGACAGAATTTGCTTTTGGACTTTTTTGACCACATCAACGCGCTCATCGATGATTTTTTGCGGTACTTTACCCACCATCTTGCTGGCTGCGGTATTGGGCCGGTCATCATAGGCATAGATATCAACGAACGGGAACTCGTATTCTTTGATAAAATCAACCGATTCTTTGAAATCTTCTTCAGTTTCTCCCGGGAAACCCACCATGATATGGGTTGAAATCTGCAACCCGGGCACTTCGGCCTTAAGAATATTCAAATACTTTTTTACATCCTCGATGCTGTAAGGCCTTTTCATCAGGCGCAACATTCGATTCGAGGCCGATTGCACCGGCACCACCATGTAATCGATCTTTTCATAATTTTCTTTGAAAATTTTCAAAAGATCTTGAAAATATTTTACAACCCATTGCGCATTGAACTCTTTAATAATGATTTTATAGGTCCCCGCAACGGCGAACAGCTCTGAAAGCAGCTCAATGGCAGAGGTTCCAATGTCAATGCCATAGCACCCGACGTCTCCGGCAATCAGCACAAAATTTTTGAATCCTTGATCAAGTCCGCTTTTAAATTCGTTAACAATGGCATCAACTGGCTTGCTTTCCAGTTCGCCGACGGCAAATTTAACGGCACAATAGCTGCAGTTGCCTAAACACCCAGTGGCGACACGCAAGGTAAACAGATCCTTTTTTTCATAATCCAGATCTAGACGTTTATTGAGGCGATCTCCTTTGGCCTGGCGCTCGCGTTTATCCGGAAATAAGGGGAAACTTCCGATTTGATTGGGATCCGCAATATCTTTAAAGCGAACTTTGGCGGCAATCAGATCATCCAGGGTATCGATTTCTCTGGGTGAAATAAAAACCACCTCTTCAAATTCCTTTTTCACTTCCGGATTAATTTTACCCAGGCAGCCGGCGACCACGATTTTGGCATCCCGGTGTTTTTGTTCCTGATACCAGGTAACTGCTGTTTTAGATAGATCCTCCCTTGATTTGAGGGCCGCGCAGGTGCTGACAATGATCAGATCAGCCTGTTTAAAATCCTGAGTATATTCCAGATTATTGGTCTCGAGATAATCCGCTATTTTTTGGGAATCGACCGCTCGGCGCGGACAGCCGGCCGAGGCCAGGAAATATGTTTTCATCAGATGCCTCTATGTTTTGAATTCGCGTTTCGATATCCGGCTACAATTACAGTATCCTTGAATTCATTTCAAGCGCTTTTGAAGAATTCGTGCAAATAGGCTTTCCTTCGTGGGGAAATCCCAGTGCCAAAGCTATAACCCATTAATTAAACTGTCAATATCAATTCTGGCGGTAATTTCTTTTTTATTTTTTGGTCGGGCGGCAAAAAACTGTTTAAAACCAAAGGTTTTAAGAATCATCACGTATTTGGTGCTGTACTCGTTAAACGGAAAAGCGTATAATTTCGGATGGATATTTAAATTCTGCTCAAACCACTTCAGGCAAAGTTCGGTATCATATTTGATATAATCCTCCCAGGCGGTTTCGGATCGGGGGATTAATTTTCCGTCATCAATTGTATGGCCTTTGAATGCCAATTTGGAACGGATACTGAATTCTTCATGGGAAAATTCTTTACTCACGCGCATGCGTTCGAGTTTCCATGAACTCAACGGTTTTCGCTTGTGCGGATGGGTGCGGGTTAAAATCACATCGTGAAAATGACTGTGGGCCCCGATTTGAACGTTTTTCTGCCCACAGATTTCCTGCAGCTCTTCCACGTTCATAAAATGATCATGCCGGCCCTCGACAAAAGTCCGGTACATATATTTTTTAGATTTTAGATAGGGCAAATACCGGCCGTTAAAAACGGGTCTGGCGGTGCCGGGTTCTATCAAGGACGTCGTGACAAAATAAGTGAGCTTTTGAGGATGATCTTTAAATAACGAAAAATAATAAAATTGGGAATAGAGCCCGTCATCAAAAGTCAGCTGATAGGCATCCAGGTTCAAATCAAAATATTCTTTGCGAATGTCGTGAATTGTAAGTATTTTCATAATGTTATCTTAGTATGCCGCACTTTGCTACGAAAGGTCCAATGCATTTATGCGGTCCAGTTGCAGCCCGCTGTTGTTGACAACCAGCCAGTGCAGATGACAGGATTCAATCAAGCGGGTTTCACCGGGCATATACAGCCGATTGCATAGACGGTAAATTAAATTTTTAATGACGCCTTCGTGGGTAACAACCAGAATGGTATTGCCGGGCCATTGACGGGCTGCATCTACAAGGGCGTTATGGCTTCTTTGCCACACAATGATGCGGTCTTCTCCTCCTGGTGGGCAAAACTGCCAGCCGTATCTTTTGTCCTTATCCAGCTTATCCAATTCTTCATATTGAATTTTTGCGACCGGTTTCGCAGACCACTCGCCCCAGTCCTGTTCTCTGAGCCGGGGATCGGTTTCGAAGGGAATCTCCAAATGTCGATTGATGATAGCGGCGGTATCGACCGCACGCCCCAGATCGCTGCCAAAGATGCGATCCCAGGCGATGCGCTTTAAGCGGCGACCCCAGCCATCGGCATCTTTTTTCCCGCTGTCCGTCAGGGAAGAGTCCCGATGTCCCTGAATTCGGTTCTCCCGATTCCAAACCGTTTCCGCATGTCGAATAAGACCGAAGCGGGTGGTTATTCTCGAAGGCATTACCTTTACCTCAATGTATGATCCTGTCCGCCCACAAATCAAACAAGAATTTACGCCAGGGAATGATTCGAATATCTCCTACAATCCGCTCATTTTTCTCATTGCAGACCACCAGCGCTTTTCGGGGAGCGTAAATATCCTTAAATGTGCGAAGCGAACGCAAATCCCTAGTATCAACACGGCTTCGCCCTTTGACTTCGATAGCCACTTCCCCGTGACCTAAAACGAAATCAACTTCAAGACCTGATTTCGTTCGCCAAAAATTGATTTTAAAACCTACCTCTCGGTATGAATTATACGCGGAAATTTCTGTGAAAATGAAGTGTTCGAACGACTTTCCAAATGCTTCGCCTTTTTCTTCTTCAATATTTCGTTTGGTTATGGATCCGGCCACACCCGTGTCAAAAAGGTAAAATTTTGATGCTCTGCTAATGACTTTACGATCCTGCCGCCTCTTAAAAGGTTCAACAAAACTACCCAACAGGGTGTCAACTAAAATCTGGTAGTACTCTTTTACGGTTTTCGAATCCACACCGCACTCTCTTGCAATGTTGGAAAAATTTGTAAGCTCACCGTGGGAATAACCCATCGCATCAAAAAATCTGGAAAAAGCGGGGATGTTACGGGTCAAACCTTCATCAAACACTTCTTCTTTCAGATAATCGCGCGTGTATGCGTTCAGCGACCTTTTATAGGTTTCTTGCAGATAATGCGCCGGTATCAGTCCTCTATTCATAATTGCCAACAAATCCGGGTGTTTTAATTCAGCTGTCACCAGCGGAAACATCTCGAACCGCCAGGCTCTGCCTCCTAATAAATTAGCCTTGCCTCTTATAAGCTTTCGGGCACTCGAGCCGCATAAAATAAATTGTAAGCTTTTGTTCTCAATCAGCCAATGCACTTCGTCCAGGATCTGCGGAACTTTCTGAACTTCATCAAGGATAATCGGATGCTTCAGCACCTGTTCTTCCTTTGCCAGGATCTGTTCACGCAGCAGAGCAGGTCTCTTAGAAAAATCAAGAAATAGATCTGTCTGAAGAAAATCATAGGTCAAACTGGCAGGAAACTTGGTTTTCAGGTAAGTCGACTTCCCGGTTTTTCTAGGACCCCATAAAAACGCGGATTGTCCCGGAGGAAGGTTAATATTTAGAATTCTTGGAATAATTTGCATTTACGGAATGAACTCCGAAAGAGTTTGACTATTTCGGAATCTATTCCAATTTGTTAGAAAGGTCAAGAAAAAGATTGACAATAGTGTGTTTTGTATTTGGTATTTGGTATTTGGTGAATTCGACTTTTTACGAGTTTTCAAAATGATTTTATTCTTTTGCAACTTCCCGAAGCACGGCTCCCATTTTTTGATAGTTCTGATTCAGGTCGTGGTTCTGCCGAATATGCGCTTTTGCCGCCCGGCCCATCTTGCGACGCAGTTCACAATCGTTCAAAAGCCGTTCAATGGCTTCTTCAAAGGCTTTGGTGTCAAAGGCCGGGACCAACAGGCCGGTGACACCATCCTTTACGGCTTCCGGCACACCGGCATTATCAAAAGCGACCACCGGAAGCCCGCAGGCCTGCGCTTCGAGAAACACCATGCCCAGAGATTCCCGGATCCCCGGAAAAACAAAAAGATCACCGGCGCTATAGTATCGGTGCATTTCACTGCGGTCGATGTGGCCGACAAAACGAGTACGCTGCGGCAGATGTTCGCCGGCCAACTGTTGCAACTTCTCCTTTTCTTTACCATCTCCGGCAATAATCAGCCAGAGCGGGTTGCCCCGCCGGTATATCTCACCACAGGTGCGAATGACCCAGGTCAGGCCTTCGGTTTTTACATCCGGCCGAAACATGGCTGCCGAAAAAACCACCGGTTCATCGCTCAGAGTCAATTTGCGCCTGATCTCGGCCCGAGCCCCGGCATCAAAGGTGAAATCGTCCGGTATCAGACCTGGAGCGATATAGGTGATTTTATTTTCCGGTATGAGACGCTTTAAATTCAGCAAATCAAGCCTTTTGTTGGTGAAAATATGCCGAGCGGCACAAAGGCTGCGCCGGTTGAGATAAAAACCGGGACGCGTTTTCCAGGCCCGTCTGCGCTTGGTGGAATAAATGCCTTGAAAAATAACATAGGGAATGCCCATCTTTTTTGCGGCAGCCGCTCCCAATAGATCCGGGGCCTTATAATAGCTGTGATAGGTCAACCACAGGTCCATGCCGTTGCCGGAATTCTGTTGAACGACCCGCCGGGTCTCTAATAGCAATTTAGGCCAAATCCACGGTTTCCAATAAATCCAGCGGCATCGAAGATCACTTGCAGGAATCACCTGATGCCCCTGTTTTTTCAAGTAAGAAAAAATACCGGTTGCCGTCACCAAATCGCCGGAAAGGTGGGCATGTGTAAGCGGTTTAAAGGGTGTATAATAACAGATTTTCATCCGGATGAAGCCCGCAGGGAGGCATGTTTAAAAGTGGCTTCCGGCTGCAGTCCATAAGTCCCGGTTTTGTCCACCTCGATGCCTTCAGGGGTGACCAATACGTCGAGTTCGGTGCGTTTCCAGGTCGACCGGGCCTGCTCGATGGTATCCACCAACGGCTCCTGACAGTTAAAGGACGTGTTCAAAAGGAGCGCGCAGCCGGTCTTGTCCCGCCACGCCGTCAATAATTTCCCGATAAAGGGATCGTCCTGGGAACCAACAATCTGGGGCCGGCTGGTGCCGTCCACCTGGGTGACTGCCGGTACCTTCTCGGCATCGGTGGGTACAATATAGGACATGTACTTGCTGGGCACCCCCCAATCTCCAAGCACCATCGGTGCAAACGGACGGTACCATTCGCGATGTTTTACGTGCTGGTTCAGACGATCTTTGCCGTCGGGAATTCTGGGATCAAGAAGAATGCTGCGATGCCCCAGTGCACGGGGCCCCGATTCGGAACGCCCATAGCATAGACCGACACTTTTTCCGTCTTCCAGAAATCGGATGATATCCGTAATTACATCAAGCGGCAGGTCGCCGACATCGGTCCCCAGATAAGGGCTCCATGCTTTCGGCACCCGGGGGCGATCCAGAACATGGTGCCAGACAAACAGGGCCTGTCCCAGGCCGATCCCCCCGTCATGGGGCTGGGCCGGTACCCAGGTATCTTCAAACAAACCGCTTTTATGAACCGCCGTATTCGCAATGCAATTCATCGAGCAACCGCCCGTTAAAATTATGTATTTCGATGGTCGCCAGGTTTTTACACGCGCGGCTGCTTCCAGGTAGAATTCGGTGGTCAGCACCTGTAACGAAGCGCACACGTCCTGCGCAAATTGGCTCTTGGGATCGAGCTGTACGACCCTGAGCGCTCCGGATTCATCTCTAGGATACGGTGAAAACGGATGATACAGAATCTGTTGTTTCAAAGTGTCGATGATCTCTTCCCGCGGTGTACCATAACTGGAAAGTCCCATGAGTTTTCCGGCACCTTCAAGGCGGTTCATCCCGAAATTATATTCACCGATGGAGGCCCACGTCCGGCCGATGTTCAGCTGCAGGCGGCCTTCGCCTTCATGGCCCCAGCCGTATTCGATCTCCGGAACTTTGTTTCCGCTGCCATAGGCCAAGGCGCACATCCTGAAGTCACCCCCGCCGTCAGCCGTCAGAAGACATGCCTCTTCAAATGGTGCCGTGAATAAGGCGCCGGCCACGTGGGCCAGGTGATGGTCAACGGCATAGCAATCATACCAGCGATTAAACAATCGGATTCGATGCCGGCTGTATCGGTATTCAACCGGGCCCGCCCAGCCGTCCTTCATATAATCAGGATTCGTTTCATATGTTTCTCCCTGGAGTTCCCACTGGTACTCTTGACCATCTAAGGTCGGTCTTACTCGGGGGCAAATTACGACGACATCAATGGTGTCAGGCTTCCAGCCGTAGGTTTCCAGAATCGGTTCGATATCCATGACTCCCTGGTCGTGTTTTATTCGGCTCAACCGTTCCTTTTCTAAAACAACAACAGGCTCTCCGTCTTCCAGTAGGGCACAGTTGGCATCATGTCCATAAAATAGCGATAAGATCCTCATTTATCCTCCCGTCCAATCGGACGCTCAGTGCGGTCTGCCTCCGGCGTTCGTCATCGCTTCGCATAAACCAAATTATTTTAAAAAGTATAGAAATCGAAGACTTAGATGTCAAGCCATGGTTGACCGTTTTCGGTAATTTTACCCATCGCCCTCCTGCATGGGTCGCAATTTTCAAATGTATTGAAAGCGCCGGAATTCAAAAAGATTGTATCCGCATAATTCCGGATCATTCGGTTTTTTCTGCCGCCACGTGACGGAAGGCTTCAATTTCTTTGCGGTATACAGCGGCCAAATCGCGTATCAGTGGCTTATTGTCAAAGTCACGAACGACCCTTTGTTGGGCTGCAGCGATGATTCTGGTTCTAAGGTCCGTATCGGTCAGCATTCGTATCATGGCCTCGGCCATTTTTTCAGGCGACCTGGGATCAACCAACAGACCGGTTTTTTCAGTTTCAACAAGTTCGGGAATGGCGGATAAGTGGGTTGCCACCACCGGCACTCCCATAGCCATGCTTTCGAGTAGAACATTCGGAATCCCATCCCGGTCACCGTTGGGGGCAACTTCACAGCCCAGCACAAATAGATGCGCCCGTTTGTAATAATCCAAGACCACTTCATGGGGCTGGGTGCCCAACCACCGAGTGTG
>JASFIX010000103.1:0-9676 GCA_050122435.1 Desulfobacterales bacterium | reverse complement strand
GGAAATGTTTCGATAGGCCCGAACGAATACATCCTGGGTCAGGTCTTCGGTATCCATTCGAGCGCGTATGCGGTAGTAAATCATCCGGTGTATCTCTCCCTGATAGCGGTCAATCAGTTGTTCAAAGGCCCAGGGGTTTCCGTCCCTGGCTTGTATCACAAGCTTTGTTATTTGATCGCCAGCGGATTTCGAGCCAGAAACGTTATGAGTTGATGGATTCATTGTTTCGTATCAACGAGGTTGTCTGTACCTGAGAACAATGCTTCAGTGAATCAGATTCATTATACTGGCTCTCAATAATATTATCCATTTCTTAAGAATTCTGGCTGTAAAGACGCAAAAGCGGAAAAAATGGTTTACAAAAAATCAGTGATTACTCTCGCATAGGGCGAAAATAACGAGATAAAATGTTTTTCATCCCTATATTCTACTTGCATAAGCGCTGATTCCTATGTATGAATGCACCCTTATCAATTGGAAAAGAGAGGATTGATTCTTGATGGATATTAAATTATCGGGAACCAGTCAAGCGCGGGTTTCCTCCATTGGCATTGTGCAAGCGGTGTCTCATATTGCCCGGACCCAGAGACCCGATGGAGAAATACCCTGGTGTGAGGGCCAAAAAACAGATCCCTGGGATCATGTTGAATCCGCCATGGGTCTCAGTGTGGGGGGCTATCTGAGTGAATCCCAACGGGCCTTTGAATGGTTGGCCGGCAAGCAGCTGTATGATGGCAGCTGGTACACGGCATACCGGCAAGGGATTGTCGAAGATAAAACCAGAGACGCCAATCTGTCTTCTTACATTGCTGTCGGTCTGCTGCACTACTACTTAATAACAAAAGATAAGGCGTTTTTAAAAGAAATGTGGCCGACGCTTTCAAAGGCCATTGAATTTGCTTTGAGCTTGCAAACATCCAACGGTGAAATCTACTGGGCCATAAGCCCCGAAGGCAATGTTGACCGCATGGCGCTTTTAACGGGATCCAGTTCGATATACATGAGCATTAAGTGCGCGCTGGCGATTGCAAAAATACTGGGGATTTTCATGCCGCCCTGGGAAATCGCCATGAATAAACTGGCCGAAGCCATCAAACATAAGCCCTATTTGTTTAATATGACCAAATCCCGCTATTCAATGGATTGGTTTTATCCGATTCTTTGCGGTGTTATTACCGGTGATGATGCCCAAAAACGGCTTGATAAATACTGGAAAAAATTTGTGGTCGAGGACCGGGGCGTGCGATGTGTATCGGATAAACCCTGGGTTACTGTTGCTGAAACATCAGAATTGACACTGGCGCTGGCGGGTATGGGAAACATTGAGCTGGCCGGAATTGTGTTTAATTGGATCTGTGATCGACGATTTGAAGACGGATCCTACTGGTGCGGATTTACCTGCCCGGACCTGGTTCCCTGGCCGCAAGATAAAATTACCTGGACCAATGCGGTGGCGCTGATTGCCGCGGATGCGATTTACAATTTAACACCTGCAAGTACGCTTTTTAGTCATCATTTCTGGGCGACCTCTGAGCTGTCACCGTTTGTCGATTCTTAATTTATCCGCAGACGGGTCTGCGGATTATCAAATCACCCCTGTGTCCTCTGTGGTTAATTATAAAAAAGGCTAAGATCCTTGCAGAAAGATCACCGCCCATATTTTTTAAAAAGAGCGCAATCAAAATTTCAAAGATTTTATACCCAACATTTTCTATGTCCCCATTTTACCTCCTTGGGAAAAGCCCCTATAATTATAAGACCATGGCATGTGGAAGTATTCGGTGCTCCTATTTCTATCGGTGACTATATATGTATTATTGCCGCTTCTGATCTCAGGGTACGGTTGTCTGTTTGGACAGACAAACAGGTCAGCGGACGAATTCGTATCGGTGATTATTGTCTGCTCTGCCCGGGAGTTAGAATCAGTTCGGCCTCACAAATCAGCATTGGTGATAACTGCATGATTGCCAGCGGTGTCTATCTCACCGATTCCGATTGGCATGACGTCTACAACCGGATTGCTATCGGGAAAACAGAACCGATTGATATCGCAAATAACGTCTGGATCGGAGACAGCGCCATTGTCTGTAAAGGGGTGACGATCGGTGAAAACAGCGTTGTTGGTGCCGGAGCGGTGGTGGCCAATTCCATCCCCGCCAATTGCATTGCCGCCGGTAACCCTGCCCAGGTTGTCAAGCATCTTGACGCTGAAGAATCATTTACGACCCGTAAGCAATGGTTTTCAAAAGCTTCCAATTTGTATAATGAAATCGATCAACTGGACAGAGAGTTGTTGGGCAAAAATACGCTGTTGCATTGGTTGAGGTATGTGTTTTTCCCCTCTAAAGGCGACTAAATTGAGGTTTCAGGTGTCAGTGTTCAGGTGTCAGAAAACGGATGACAACTTGCGGAATCTGATAATTAATGGCATCTTCGGGTTCGTAATCCTGACACCCGACACCTGACACCTTCTAAACGTGGACCGTGAGCCATTTGTATCTGGTTAATTGACTCCACCCTTAAATTCCACATTTGCTCCACTCAGGTTTGACGATCCACTAGCGAAAATCCCCAGAAAATCAGTCCGCCGCATAATGCGATCAGGGAACTGATCATAAACAGGGCAAAGGATCCGGTAATTTCGTATAAATAACCGTTAACAAAGAAACCCACCATCAGACCCAGACCATAACTGGTGGCATTGTTTACCGCCTGGCCCAGAGTCTTGGCTTTATCCGGCGCTAGGTGATCGATATACAGAATGCTGGCGATGTGAAATGTGCCGTAGGTTACCGCGTGCAGAACCTGGGCAAGTAAAATTGCCGCTGCCGAATGGACAAAGAACAGAATGAACCAGCGCAGGGCGGCGACCATAAATGAAAAGATCAAGACAGCCTTAATGGAAAAGCGGTTAAAGATTTGATCCGATCGGAGCATGACAAGAATTTCGGAGACCGTTGCCAATGCCCATGCCAATCCAATAAAAGTACTTCCGAATCCCAAATTTTCCAGATGAATCGAAAAAAAGCCGTAATAGGCCCCGTGGCTGACCAGCATCAAAAAAGCACAAAACAGAAATACAAGCACGTGTCTGTCCAGCAGACTTCTGGCCCCCCCGGCTAATCGTTTCTTTTTTACAATCTGTAAGCCGGGGACTTGGGTGGAAATCACTGACAGCATCAACGATCCGGCCAGGATAAGAACGACAATCATCTCCACCGAATAAAGATCGATGATCTTGCCTAACACCAGCACGACAATGATAAAACTGATAGATCCCCAGACACGGATTCGACCGTAACTTTTTTTTTCTTTTCCCAGAATATCCATCGTAAATGCTTCCAGAAAGGATATGATTGGGGAAAAAAAGATTCCGTAAAAGATGGTGATGGCCAGCATGGGCCAAAAATCAACGGTAAAAAGATACAGCATCCAGATCAGAGCGCTGCAGAAACAACACAGGATATAGATCGGTCGGCGGGCATTGAGGCGATCGGCCAGAGCTCCCCAGACAAGGGGAAAAAGAACAAGCGCTACCGAACGCACTGCAGACAGGATTCCGATTCGAAAACCGCTGAATCCCAGATGGTAACAATAGAGGTTGAAGAAGGGCAAAAAAATTCCCAGTACACCAAAATACAGAAAGTACTGGGAACCGATAACAAGATGATATGTTCGCTTGTTTTCGGTGGCCATGCCTGATTCATACGGCATTTATTTTAAAAGGGCAATTTTTTTCCGCTTCTAATCAATAGTGACGGTAACCTGTTTCGGTTTTTCTTCCTCGGGTCTGGGAATTTCTACCGTCAGAACCCCGTCTTTAAATGATGCTTTGATCAGATCCGGTTTGATCGGCGCTTCCAGCGAAAAGGAACGGTTAAATTTGCCAAAACTTCTTTCCTTGCGGTAATAATGTTCATCCTTGATTTCCGGATCCAGCAGGCGCTCCCCTTTGAGGGTCAGCACATTTTCTTTAACCTCAACCGATACATCGTCTTTGTTAATGCCGGGGAGCTCGACTTTCAGAACGACCCCATCGCTAGTTTCGTAAATATCAACCGGGGGTCTCCAGTCATATAGACCGACCTCATCGTCCAAATCCCGTGAGCGCCCAAAAGATTCGTTAAAGATTCGATTGATTCTGTCCTGCAGGGCCGCCACGTCTCGGAATGGATCCCATCTTACGATTGCCATGGCTAAATCTCCTTTTACAAAGCGTCTATAACGACCGAAATTTAATCACACCTCCATTCTTGTCAAGCTTTACAAAGCAAATAATCGGTGTTATTTTGATCTGGAATTTACTGGTTAAGGTAGTATTGTGTCTTATAAGTAATTTGTAAAATACGACTTGAGTTTATCAATCTTCTCTTTCAACAATAATGGTGTCAGGTGTCAGGATAACGAAGCTGATGAATCGCGGATTAATTGATTTCGCATTCTGTCATGTGTTTGCTGACACCTGAAACCTGACACCATTTCTAAACATTTCCATACAATTTAGGAGCCGGAGATGGAATTCATCAAAATTAGAATTGCCGAAGATTTTGGTCATCTGGGTTATGACCTGGAAAAAACAATTGATGATATGTTTCGCTCGATGAGCCCGGCCTTCACGCTTGGCGAACGCACCTGGAAACCGCCGATGGACATGAACGAAACGCCGGATGAGATCGTTATCGTTGCCGAGGTTGCCGGTGTGGATAAGGATGATCTGGAAGTTGAAATCAGCAGCAAGGCCGTTAGAATTCAGGGTAGCCGGATAGCCCGTCATTGCACTGACGATGCAACCTACCGGCTTGCCGAAATTCAATACGGCCGTTTCGAAAGAATTTTATATCTTCCTGCGCCCATTGACCCTGAAGTTGTATCAGCCGGCTACACAAACGGCCTGCTCGAAATTCGACTGGCAAAAATGCCGATTGAAAAAGCCCATAAGATCCCGATATCAGAAGGATAATTTAGACCTGTCTGTTTATTTTCATATTTTTCGGCAAACATTACAATGGACATTGATATAAACGGAGGACCAGACGGTCATTACTGGAGGTAATAATGACGGATCAACCTGTTCAAAAACCACCACTCGACATTGATACCGAAAAAATTCCCGAACTGCTTCCCATCCTGCCCTTGTTTGATGCGGCCCTGTTTCCTAAAATGGTGCTTCCGCTGGTGGTGATGCAGGGTGAGTCGGTGCGCCTGGTGGATGAAGCCATGGCAAAAAATCGAATTATCGGGCTGGTCGTATCCAAAAAACCCGAAGAGGGTCTTAAGCCCGATAACAAAGATCTGGCCCAAGTCGGAACCAGTGCCTTAATCTTAAAAATGGCCAAAACCCAGGACGATCGGACCCAGCTTCTGGTGCAGGGTCTCCATCGTTTCAAAATAAAGTCCTGGGAACAAAACCAGCCCTACCTGCGCGCACGTGTCGAACTGTTGCAAGATAAAGAAATACAGGACAATGAAACCGAAGCGCTGATGTCAAACCTGATCGGGCAATTTATCCGCATCGTCGAGCTTTCGCCGGGACTGCCGCCGGAAATCGGCCAGATGGCAAAATCGATTCCGGAAGCCGGAACCCTGGCGGATATGGTTGCCTCTACCATTAATTCCGTTCCGGAAGAAAAGCAGAAAGTTCTTGAGATACAGGATGTGAAGGTGCGTCTCAAAGAAGTCACCCGTCTGGTGAACCATCAGCTCAGTGTCCTTGAGCTGGGGAATAAAATCCAGAGCCAGGTCAAAGGGGACATGGATAAGAGTCAAAAGGAATATTATTTGAGGCAACAGCTCAAAGCCATCAAAGAGGAACTGGGCGAATCCGATGAAACCCAGGTTGAAATAGAAGAATACCGGGCCAAAATTGCAGAAAAGAATCTCCCTGACGAAGCCCGTAAAGAAGCCGAGCGTGAATTGGACCGACTGTCACGCATGCATCCGTCCTCAGCCGAATATACGGTTGCGTCCACCTATCTGGATTGGATCACCGCCTTGCCATGGCACGAAGAAACTGAGGACAGGGTTGATATCAAAAAGGCGCAAAAAATCCTGGACGATGATCATTATGGGCTCGAGAAGCCCAAACGCCGCATCATTGAATATCTGGCAGTTCGCAAATTGAAGCCCGAATCAAAAGGGCCGATTTTATGTTTTGCGGGCCCTCCGGGCACCGGCAAGACTTCACTGGGGCAGTCCATCGCGCGTGCACTGGGACGCAAGTTTCACCGTATTTCCCTGGGCGGCGTCCGAGACGAGGCCGAAATCAGGGGCCACCGGCGCACCTATGTCGGAGCGCTCCCCGGGCGCATCATTCAGGGCCTTCGGCGGGCTGAATCCAAGAATCCGATCTTTATGCTGGATGAAATTGACAAGGTCGGCAGTGATTTTCGTGGGGACCCATCATCCGCACTTCTGGAAGTGCTGGATCCCGAGCAGAATTTTTCTTTTACCGATCATTATCTGGATGTGCCCTTTGATCTCTCCAAGGTCATGTTCATCACCACCGCAAACATTTTAGACACCATACCACCGGCATTGCGGGACCGGATGGAAGTTTTGATGCTGCACGGATACACTCTGGATGAAAAGCTGAAAATCGCCAATCGCTATCTTATCCCGCGACAGCGAGATGAACACGGCCTCAAGGCCAAGCAGATAAAATTTAATCAAGGTGCGGTTAAACAAATTGTTACCGGCTATACTCGCGAAGCCGGACTGCGCAATCTGGAACGGGAAATCGCCAATATTTGTCGCGGTGTAGCCAGCAAGATTGCCACCGGCAAGGCGAAGTCCGTAACCATTAAACTGGACGATATTCACGGGTACCTCGGCCCCATCCGGTTTACGTCTGAAACCAAGGCCAGAGTGACCACACCCGGCGTCGCCACCGGCCTGGCCTGGACGCCAACCGGAGGCGAGCTCTTGTTTATCGAGGCCACCGCCATGAAAGGAAAAAAGGGCCTGACCCTCACGGGGCAGCTGGGGGACGTGATGAAAGAATCGGCCACAGCCGCCTTGAGTTTTATCCGTGCAAACGCAAAAAGGCTAAAGGTCGATGAAGATTTTTTTGATAGGCATGATTTGCATATTCACGTACCCGCCGGTGCGATACCCAAGGACGGGCCTTCGGCCGGTGTCACCATGCTCACCGCTTTGATTTCGCTGCTGACCAACAAGACCATTCATAAGGATCTGGCCATGACCGGTGAGATTACTTTAAGAGGTCAGGTGTTGCCGGTCGGCGGTATCAAAGAAAAAGTACTGGCTGCCCACCGCGCCGGAATCAAAGAAATCATTCTGCCGGCATGGAACGAGAAAGATCTGGAGGATGTGCCGCCAAAAGTGAAAAAGGAGGTTCGGTTTCATTTTGTCGACAAGATGATTAACGTTCTTGAAATTGCCCTAAACCGTAAAAGGTCGCCGGCCCGCAAAAAAAGACAAAAAAAAGCCTAGTTCTCTATATCCGGTTTTTTCAAACGACATGCTCCTATGGATAACAAAATACGCGTGCGCACATTATTGAGGATTTGCCGTCTCATCTTTATCTTTACCTTGTTTGCTTTATTTATCTGCGCGTGTGCCAGCCGCACATCCACTTATTCTCCGCCACCGCCCAGCAAGCCTGGCCATCCAAAACCCTATAAGGTACTTGGTAAGTGGTATCAGCCCCTGCCGCATTCCGAGGGTTTTCGTCAGCGCGGCATGGCTTCCTGGTACGGGCGCGATTTTCACGGCAAAAAAACATCCAACGGCGAGATTTACAACATGTATGCCATGACCGCTGCCCATAAAACACTGCCACTGGGCACTTATGTTAGGGTGTACAACCTGGAAAACAATCGCAGCGTTGTCGTCAGAATAAATGATCGCGGTCCCTTTGTGCGCGGCCGAGTCATTGATTTGTCTTACACGGCCGCCAAGGATATCGGAATTGTGGGCCCGGGTACCGCAAGGGTCGAAGTGGTCGCCCTGGGAAGGCGAACGTCATCTTCCGGCGGCGCAGCGTCGACTTACACTGCCGATGATTATTCTCACGGCGAATTCACCTTTCAGGTAGGTGCTTTTTTAAATCGTGAAAATGCCGAAAGACAAAAGCGTAAATTGGCGCAAAGGTATAAAAACGCGCACATTACGGTTTATGACAGAGGAGATAAAATCTTTTACCGGGTCCGGGTCGGCCGATTTACGACGCTGCAAGAGGCCATTGAGCAGGAAGAAATTCTAATACAGGACGGATTTCCGGATGCCATTCTGGTTGCCGAATAGCCGTGTCGTTTAGAGATGTGGCCAGGCTATTCGGCCATCAGAAACCAATCCTTATAATCTCAAACTAACTATTGCGTCAGCACATCTAACAAATTTTCAGCCATCCCTGATTTCATTATCAGGCACGATATACCCAACTCAGGCCAATGTAAAAAGCATTAGGTTTCATACCACAATCTATTGCCTCAATTACCTTATAACTAAACTCATAGACGGGTATTGCTATATTGATATAGATTACACCAATTCAAGTTTTTTTAATTCCATGCTTGAAAAACTCAAAAGAAAAGCGCAATTTTTACTCTCTCGGGTGACAGCCAACACATGAGGTTGGTCCAGGCCACTGCAGTGGCTCTTTGATCGTTCTTCCTGACCGTTCCAATCTTTTATTATGGATTCTTATCTCTCTGTGACAGCCGATACATTGTTGGTGAAATGCATATTTATAATAGCGTATCGGTTCCGGTATATCATCCATCGCCTTTTTGGATTTCACCGGCAAAGACAGCTGATCATGGCAATTTGATGCGGTACAGCTCTGCACCTGTGAATTTCCGTCCCACTTGTGATGGCAGGTCATGCAGGTGTAGCCGAAATGCTGTGAGTGCGGGAAAGCCACCGCTGAACGTTTGGGTGTAACACCGACCGGTGGTGCAAGCGCGAGCCTGCCCACCGGCACGAAAATAGCATCCATTGTCACTTCTGTTTTTTCGGCAACAGCCGCCAGACCGCCGGCGATCAAAAAGATGAAAAACGCAATAGCGGTCATTATTGATTTTAACATGCCTTACCTCCCAGAAGTAATGTCGCTAACCCGACAAACTGAAATTCTGTGACACTTAGGCGATTAGTATCCACAACCCGGATACCGAACAAATTCTTCCCAACCAACCCAAGCCGCATCGTGCACTCGAACATCGGGATATCCTAAATACCGAAAGATAAAGAACCCGGCGCCGGCCCAGGCACCGGTGTTGCAAGTAATTACCACCGTTTTGTCCGGGGTGATGCCGCGATTTTTAAGGACCCACAGTAGTTCTTGTGGCGGCTTTAGCTGGGCATGGTCCATGTAAAGTCCGTAAACAGGGAATTTAACAGATCCGGGAATGCTACCGTAACTCAAGGCACGAGCATGCTTGGTCAACTTTTTGGACTGATCGAGGGTACGGATGTCTACAATCAGCACATCAAGGCTGTCCAGGTTTTTTCGCACGAATTGGTTGTCCACAATAAATTGCGGCCGCAGGTCAACCTCGAACGTTTTAGGCTCGATAACCGGTGTTTCGGTACTCATGGAATAGCCGTTTCGCCGCCACGTATCGATGCCGCCCTTGAGAAACGATATGTTTTTAGCTCCGCAGTAATCTAACACGGAGAGCAGAAAAGCAGCTTTCCAAGCATCATCGTCGTA
>JASFIX010000102.1:0-9729 GCA_050122435.1 Desulfobacterales bacterium | reverse complement strand
AAAAGAAATCAAAGATCTCAAAGAGAAATTGGATCTTAAATATGAACTGATTGGAGAAAGCCCGGCCCTGACAAAAGTTATTTCGGATGCGGTCAAGGTGGCCAATTCCAAAGCCAGCACCTTAATCTTGGGCGAAAGCGGAACCGGTAAAGAATTGCTCGCCCGCCTGATTCACCGAGTCGGAGCGAGGAAAGATGAGCCCATGATCGTTCTCAATTGTGCCGCTCTGCCGGAAACATTGCTTGAAGATGAGCTTTTCGGGCATGAGAAAGGCGCCTATACCGGTGCAACCGGCCGTAAGATTGGAAAATTTGAACTCGCCGACAAAGGAACGATTTTTCTTGATGAAATTGGCGAAATGAGCCCGGGCATGCAGTCAAAGCTGCTGCGCATTTTGCAGGAAGGCGTATTTTACCGCGTCGGTGGCAATAAATCGATCCCGGTCGATGTCCGTGTTATCGCCGCCACCAACCGCGATATTGCCGAGGAGGTCTCGGAGGGTAGATTTCGTGAGGACCTGTATTACCGGCTCAACGTGGTTCAGATTCAGATGCCTCCCGTGAGGGAGCGCAAAGAAGACATCCCTTTGTTGGCCAATTATTTTTTAAAGATATATAAGCGCGAGCGGGGAATGTCGAATCTGACGCTATCGAAAAAAGCGCTGGATGCCATGGTTCAATATGATTGGCCCGGAAATGTACGCGAGATGAAAAACGCCATCGAAAGAGCCGTCGTCATGGGAAACGGTGGGGCAATTATGCCGGAAGATTTGCCTCAATTTGCCACTAAACCCAGTTACCCGGGAATGAAAGTTGGACTGACGTTAAAGGAGGCGACAGACGTTTTTAAGAAAGAGTTCATCGTGTTGAACCTCAGGCATACCGGCGGCAACCGAAGTTTAGCAGCCAAAAATATGAATATTCAGAGAACCTACCTGTCTCGGCTCATCGGCCGGTACGACCTGCTGGACACATGAAAATGTTTTGGAATCATTAAAATCGTGTTATGGTGTTAGGAAATCTATTATCCATAATAGTCAAATATGATCAAAATCCCACCGTTGATCAAACCATGCCCCCCCGTCACTAAAAAAAGGCAGGATCAAATGGAAAAAAACAGCATTTTATTGGTAGATGATGACCCGTTTATTCTGGAAGGCATTGGAGCGGACCTGGAAAACCAGGATTTTAAAGTAACGACGGCCAACAGCGGCGACCGC
The DNA here is from genome assembly GCA_050122435.1 of Desulfobacterales bacterium. Taxonomy (GTDB): domain Bacteria; phylum Desulfobacterota; class Desulfobacteria; order Desulfobacterales; family JAHEIW01; genus JAHEIW01. The sequence goes on along the minus strand of JASFIX010000102.1, from coordinate 8,510 downwards.
GCCCTGGAATTGCTCGCAGAAACCGATTTTGATCTGGTGATTACCGACCTGGTCATGGAAAATGTCGACGGAATCCAGGTTTTGAAAAAAGCCAAAGATCTTAATGTGCATACGATGGTCATTATCCTTACCGGTTACGGTAATATGACATCCGCCATTGAGGCTTTGCGGCACGAAGCCGATGATTATTTGCTAAAGCCCTGCGAGTCAGCAGAAATGCTGTACCGCGTCAATCAATGCCTGGCTAAAGCGGAGCTAGCGCGAAAAATAACGCTTTATCAAAGCATACTGCCGATGTGCTGCGTGTGTAAAAAAATCAGAGACGATCGCCGGACGGAACCCGGCAAAGGCGATTGGGTTGCGGTTGAACAATTTATCCACGAAAGGGCCAACCTGGATATCACCTCCAGCTACTGCCCGGAATGCGCCAAGCAAACCATGGAGACCTTCACTAATCACCAGGCTACCCAAAGGAAAAAATAGATGCCTGAGATTCGATTAGACTCCCCGGTAGACAAAAACTTAAAATTATCTTAAATGTAGAAGAACACCTAGTCGGGTTGAGCCGGTTGAGCCCGTTGAAATCGGAAAATATCTGATTTTATTGTTCACGGGCTAACGGGACAACGGGATAACGGGCCAAACCAATACGAGTGCGGAGGTTGAAATTGAAATGATCCGAAAAATTCTGATGTTCGGGGCTGTCATGCTGCTAATGGTGGCATCGGCTGGGCTTGGATCTGCAACAGTAGAATGGGAGGTTCTCAATACGCTTAAGCTGGACGCCCCACCGCTGGATGTGGCTATTTCTCCTGATGGGAAGACGGTCTTTGTTTTAACCCAAGAAGGCAAGATTCACATTTATGAAGTCACCGGCCGCCTCACAGATAAAATTGAAGTCGGTGAAAAAATCGATCAGATTAAGCTCGGTCCAAAAGGAACGCACCTGTTTGCAACCAGCCGACAAAACAAGACGGTTCAGGTCATCGCGCTTGATTTTATCAAACCGATATCAATCAAGGGGTCGCCCTACAAAGGTCTTGAGGATGCACCGGTTGTCATCGCTGTCTTCAGCGATTTTGAATGACGATACTGTGCGAGGCTTGCGCCTCTGCTCGAGCAGGTGCTTGAGAAGAACCCCAAGACGGTTAAAATCGTTTTTAAGCATTTCCCGATTCGCAGCCACAAGTTTGCTGTTCAAGCCGCTGTGGCAGCGTTGGCTGCCGGTCGTCAGGCAAAATTTTGGAATTTCCACGATGAACTGTTTAAAAATTACAACCAGCTTAATGAAGAAAAGGTCCAGGAAATTGCGACGAAACTTAAGCTGACCAAAGCGCAATTTGAAAAGGACAGAAAAGATCCCTTGCTGCTTGAACAAGTCAAGCATGATTTCAATGAGGCCATCCGCATAGGGGTAAACAGCGTTCCATCGGTGTTCGTAAACGGAAGGAAACTAAAAGACAGAGACCTGAAGGGATTTCAGGCCCTGATTGATAAAGAATTGGAAAGCCTTCAACCAAAAAAGTGAAGCCGGGAGCTTCACTTTTTTGCTTGAGAATTCTTTAAAGATGCCCCGATAAAATCTTTGAAAAGCGGATGCGGTTCCATTGGGCGGGATTTGAATTCGGGGTGAAACTGACAGCCCAGAAACCAGGGATGATCACCGATTTCGATGATCTCCACCAGTTCCCCATTAGGCGAAGTTCCGCTGATGACCATTCCGGCTTCCTTCAACCGATCCAAATAATCGTTGTTGAATTCATAACGGTGGCGGTGGCGTTCGGATATCTCTTCTTTTTGATACGCCCGGTAGGCAAAAGAATTCGTCTCAATACGGCAACTGTAAGCACCCAATCGCATCGTCGCACCTTTTGCAGATAAATCATCACGTCGCTGAACGGTCTGGCTTCTTTCATCGAACCATTCGCGCATCAGGTAAATCACCGGATGGGGCGTATTTTGATCAAACTCTGAACTGTTTGCGTTTTCCAGACCGGCAACATGGCGGGCAAATTCAATGACGGCAATTTGCATCCCCAAACAGATACCAAAGTACGGCACCTTATTTACCCGTGCGAAATTGGCAGCGCATATCTTGCCTTCAATACCGCGTTCCCCGAATCCCCCGGGCACCAGAATACCATCTGCATCGGCCAGCATCTGGCTGCAGGTTGTATTGTCCAGTTTCTCGGAATCGACGAAATTCAGATTGACCTTGGAGTCGTTGGCAATCCCTCCGTGGTACAGCGCTTCATTTAGACTCTTATAAGATTCAGTAAGATCAACATATTTACCGACAACAGCAATGGTCACCGAATGTTTAGGCGCCTTGATTTTTTTAATGAGTTCTTCCCAATTGTCCAGCTGAGGATTCCGCGTCCAAATATTGAGCAACTCAATTATTTTATCGTCCAGGCCTTCTTGATGGAAAATAAGGGGAACTTCATAAATATGATCCACATCTTTGGCCGTGATGACCTCTTCAACACTGACATTGCAAAAAAGGGCGATCTTGGCCTTGATGTCTTTGGCCAGAAATCTGTCGGTGCGGCATAGAAGAATATTGGGCTGAATACCAATGCTTCTCAGCTCCTTGACACTGTGTTGGGTCGGCTTGGTTTTGACTTCCCCGGCCGTGCCGATATAGGGCACCAACGTCAGATGAATATACAGCACATTTTCTTTACCGACATCGGTTCTAAATTGCCGGATGGCCTCAAGAAATGGTAGACTTTCAATGTCACCGATAGTGCCGCCAATTTCAACAATGACCACATCAACATCGTCGGCGGCCAGCTTAATGCTGTTTTTGATTTCATCGGTGATGTGCGGAATGACCTGCACGGTTCCGCCCAGGTATTCCCCCTGGCGCTCTTTGGTAATAACGGAATGATATATTTTGCCGGTGGTAAAGTTGTTGTCTTTGCCCATTTTGGCATGGGTGAAGCGTTCATAATGACCCAGGTCAAGATCGGTCTCGGTTCCGTCATCGGTCACAAACACCTCGCCATGCTGAAAAGGATTCATCGTTCCCGGATCCACATTTATATAGGGATCCAGTTTTTGGATGGTCACCGTCAGGCCCCGACTTTCCAGCAAAGCTCCAATCGCAGCCGATGCAAGCCCTTTGCCAAGAGATGAAAGCACACCGCCGGTTACAAAAATATATTTTGTGTCCTTTGCCATCTTCTCCTCTCACTCAGTTCCATTAATAGATTAATCATCATTCAAATCTTCACCAATAGGATACCATCTGATGTTTTCGGGTAAACCGGGCTAAAAAAGCGAAAAAGCCCTTGGTGCGATGCCCAAAGGGCCTTTCATTGTCGGCAAATATCATTTTTTGGACTGTGCAGAATTTGAAAATGTGTGCTGCCTTTCTAATCGGGTAGGAATTGCGAAAGTGATTTTTTTAACTACATAGTGTCTCAAAAATCGCGTCAAATTGCAATATTAAAATTGGACCTGAAAAGCCAATTTTTTACCTGTCTTTCATTCAAATATTTTTTTAAATTCCTCAATAGTTTTTTGAACTTCGCTTAAACCTTCGGACTCATGTGAAGGATCCGACGTTGGAAAAGATTGGCGGTATTCCGATCTCAGACGCGCAATATCAAAGACGTCTTTTGAAAAGTCCGGATTAATTTGATAATCATCAACTTCAATTGCCCGCACGATCATGCCGTCTTGAATAAATTCGATTAGCATCGGATAACTTATTTTTCCGATCTGTTGCCAGTTTGAGTACCGAATTTCAAGAAAACCCGTTTGGGTGCTATAGGGGTTTTTGGCCCCGAAAACAATGATCCCCAAGGGCTGGAAGGTTTCCTTATCGATCCAAACCTGGGGAACGGTCTGATCGGGAAATTCGGCTCCGATCACAAGTGCAAGTCGGCCATCAAATTTTCCCAGACTCGATACGGAAATATCAATACCCAGATTCGTCAGACGCTCAGAGAGTATTTCTCTGGATCGATATAGCAGCAGGTCTTTGTAAGCATCAAATTGCGATTCACCGGTGTCCGAAATGACCCCGTCTATCACCGTAATCGCCTGCCCCTGATTGGATACGAATACCCGCTGGTTTGAATCAGAAACGATGTCGGATCGAAACGCCTCCGAAAATAAATATTTTAGCGACTCATCTAATTGGATGGTTTCGACCAACTCGGGTGATGAATCCGTTTGATCCGCCACTGTCGACTGATCTTCCGTTAAATTTACTGAATCGTCGGCTTCATCAAGGCTGTCATCACGACTCAGAGAATCCGGTTGAATGACCTCTGTATCATCAAGGGGTGACATCGCTTGCTTATCGTCCAGATCGTTTTCCGCAATTTCCAGCTCGCTGTCCCCGCCGGTTTCAGAAACTGCTGGAGGTTGCTGCGCGATATTGTAAAAAATCACTCTTTGAGAAACAGAAAGGCTTTCGGCTTGCCCCAGTTTTTCGGTCATTAACTGAATGATATGAGGACCCTGAAGTACGTATGATTGCAGACTGACAGGAGCAAACGCAATCAGGACCAGGATTAGAACTGTCCCGGCAATTATTTTCAAAACAGCAGTCATCTCTTAGAACAACTCCTTTGAGAAAAAAGCAGCTGCTCCCAGCTCTTCCTCAATTCGGATGAGTTGGTTGTATTTTGCCACCCGATCACTGCGTGACAGAGAGCCCGTTTTGATTTGCCCGCCATTAACGCCGACCACAAGATCGGCAATAAAGGTATCTTCAGTTTCGCCTGAGCGATGGGAAATTACAGTGGTGTATCCCACCTGTTTGGCCAGCTCAATGGCATCCAGGGTTTCAGTAACCGTTCCGATCTGATTCAACTTAATCAAAATTGAGTTGGCAATGCCCTGTTCAATGCCTTTGTTAAAGATCTTGGGATTGGTCACGAAAATATCATCACCGACAATTTGAACGGTGCTTTCCAGCCGATCGGTCATAATCTTCCAGCCATCCCAATCCCCTTCGGCAAGGCCGTCTTCGATGGAAACGATGGGATACTGATCCATCAGTTTTTCAAAGTAGTCGATCATCTGCCGGGCACTCAGTTTTTTATTTTCGGAGCTTAATATATATTTGCCGCCCTTGAATATTTCACTGGCGGCTACATCCAGGGCAAGTCCCATATCTTTGCCGGGTTTATAACCGGCGGCCTTAATTGCCTGCAGAATGTTTTGAATCGCCGCCTCGTTGGACTCCAGATCGGGTGCAAAACCACCTTCGTCACCGACCGCAGTGTTAAGACCCTGGTCTTTGAGAATCTTTTTTAATTGCTGGAAGGTCTCAGCACCCATCTGAACCGCCTCAGCAAAGGAGTCTGCCCCCAGCGGCATAATCATAAATTCCTGAATATCCAAATTGTTGGCCGCATGCGCCCCACCGTTGATAATATTCATCATCGGTACGGGCAGGTACCGGGCATTGATGCCGCCAAGATATCGGTAAAGCGGTAGACCGTGCGCTGCGGCGGCGGCACGCGTAGCAGCCATCGATACCCCAAGGATTGCATTCGCACCAAGCTTTGATTTATTGGGGGTTCCATCGAGTTCGATCATGCGTTGATCCAAAGCGGCTTGATCGGCGGCATCCATCCCCTCAATGGCCGGCGCAATCTTGGTCATTACATTTTTCACAGCCGCGTTTACGCCTTTGCCTCCATAACGCTTGAAACGCCTGTCGCGTAATTCCAGTGCTTCACGTTTGCCGGTGGACGCCCCGGACGGAACTGCAGCCCTACCGACGGCACCGCAGGCGACAAAAATATCCACCTCAACAGTTGGGTTCCCCCTTGAATCAAGAATCTCCCTTGCTTTCACATCTACAATTTCAGTCATAGTGCCCCCTATTGGCCGGAAACGGTCTTAAAAAGTCCGGCTGCTTGAACAAATATTAAAGAAATGTTACTCTGCAATAGCGTTGATGTCAAGTATGGCCGGTGGCGCTGAAGACTTCTTTTATAAGCAAAAACCGGTAAAGGCGCAAAGGAAGATTATCCAAATATGAAAGATGGAAGCAAAAATTTATATACAACGGCGCACCTGTTTGTATCGGCCATCCGGGTCTGGGAATATCAAAAGGATACCCCCCCGGCATTAGAAGAAATAGGTGATATGCTGAAAATGTCAATTGAACACACCAACTATATCTGCCGAAAACTGAAGCAAATGGGAATTGTCGACAGCGTTGAAGGGTCATTCGGAAATCGGTTGTTTATCCGTGACCATTTGAAAATCGAAGACATCCCTCGCGAAGATGATGAAAGTAAACTGGAAGAGGAACTTAAAAAATTTCAAGAATCCCAGAAAGGACTTTCACAAAAAATTGAGACCATTAAAGCCAAGCAGGCACAGAAGAAAAAAGACTTGTTTGCCGAAATGGAGAAAAAGCTTAAAAAGGAACTGGATAAAAAAGTATAAAAGTGAATGGGGATATAAATGGATATTGGTAGGCCCGGTCAACAACAAACCTATTATCGCAAAGTAATTCGAAAGGATCATGACCAGATATCCCTTGATGCGGACATGATACGCTTGCTTATCGCCATCGATGAAAATAAAAGCCTGTATCAAATTGCCGATGAAGTGGATATGAGCGCAGACACCCTGAAAACAAATTTAGAAAAGTTGCTGCAACAGGGGCTAATTCAGCCGGTAAAAAAAGATCTGCCTGTTCTGGATAGGATTTTTTTACAGGCACTTAAAATCAATCTATCAAAGGTGATCGGGCCCATGTCCGAAATTTTAATCGAAGAGGTCGTGTCGGAATTGGAATTAACCAGTCCTGGAATTCCGGTAGATCAGGCGGCGGAATTGATTACCACCTTATCTCATGAAATACCGGATGAGGAAAAACGAATCGAATTTAAAAAATCCATGATGGATATCTTAAATAAAAAGCGAACTTAAACGGAGGAATACCAACCATGATGGACATTAGTTGTGATGCATGTGGGAAAAAATATCGAGTTGATGAAACCAAGATGAAAGGCGAGAAGGCCAAGGTTAAATGCAAAGCCTGCGATAACATCATGGTCGTCACCAAGCCAGCACTCGAACCCGCTGATGAACCTTCATTTCCTCCCGAAATACCTGAGCCTGGTGAGTCTCAGACAGAACAAATATCTGAGCGTGCCTTTGAACGGCCGACAGCGCAGCGCCCGCAACCTGAAGACATCCCCATGCCAATTTACGGCAGCCAGAAGGTCCGATTCGGTCTGTTTGGTAAAATAATCACCGTCATGCTCATTGTCAGTTTGCTGCCATTTGCAATTTTCTGGGGAATCACGTTGCGGGAAACCAATGAACGCATCCGAACGGACACCGAGGCATTGATGGCGCAAACAGCCCAGGGGCTGGGAAATCAGGTCAATGGCTGGATCAATAATAATGTGTCCATTTTGCGCACCGCAGCGAAGCTTGCAGAAATCACCTCCATGGATGGGATACAACAAAAGCCCATTCTTGAAACGATTCAAAAACAATACCCGTGGATGTATCTGGTGTTTACCGTTGGTACCGATGGGATGAATATTGCCAGGAGCGACGATGTGCCGCTGAAGGACTACTCCGACCGACAATATTACAAAGATATTGTGCGAGGCAAAAACCTCAGCTGGCAGACACTGATCGGAAAGACCTCCAAAAAACCTGCTCTTGTTCTATCAGTGCCCATCAAGTCAAGTGATCAAACCATTGGTGTCATGGCAGCGGCAATGACCGTTGACGAGATATCCAAAAACATTGCCACATGGAAAACCGGAAAGACCGGTCATGCCTTTTTGGTGGATGAGAAAGGCTATGTGGTCTCCCATCCCAACCGGCAGTACGTAGCCAAACGCGAAAACCTCAACAACCATCCACTCATTGCCAACTACCGCAAAAAGGGTTGGACCACTATCACCACTCGATTTGACACGTCAAACGGTCAACCGGCCCTCGGTCATGTGCGCAGTAATAATTACGGATGGGCACTGGCTTTGCAGCAGGAAGAAAGTGAGGTATTTTCAGCGCTGAACCGGGTACAAAAGTTTGCACTGACCTTGCTGGGGTGTACGATTTTGCTGGTATCCGTTATTGCCTGGTTTTCCGCCCGGGCAATCGTGACGCCGGTAATGAAATTGACCGATGCCGCCGAACGCATGAGCCTGGGCGAACTGAATGTAAAAATTGATATAAAATCCAGAGATGAGATCGGTTTGCTGGCTCAAGCGGTTGGACGCATGCAGACCAGTTTGAGACTGGCGATGAACAGGCTCCGCCGCAAACGCTAAAAACGGAGCACTCCGCGCACTTCCTGCGCTCCGTTCGAGGAGCACTTCGCTTGATGAGCGCTTCGCTTGAGATGAAAAGCAAGTCTCCATAAAATCCCTAAACATAAAGATCCGCAGGACCGCTCCTCAAGGCTCGTAGAGCCGCTCCTCAAGGCCTGAAAGGCCGCTCTTTAGTTTGTAGTTCCGACAATGGTGACTTCGATGGTGCGTTGACGGGACCGGTTGTCAAGGTTG
>JASFIX010000101.1:0-9777 GCA_050122435.1 Desulfobacterales bacterium | reverse complement strand
CGGCGACGCCCGGAATCTGGTTGCGGAAGGACGGATTGAAACCCTTCTGAAAAATATTCTTAACAAATACAAACAACTGGAACGTAAATGCAAATTTGTGTTGTGTGAGGGCACGGATTTTACCGGTGTGGGCTCTGCCTTTGAGTTCGAATTTAACGCCGATGTGGCCAATAACCTGGGAAGCCCGATTCTGGTGCTGGTCAACGGCCGCGGTAAATCACCCGATGAAACCGTCGATGCCGCGCAGGTGGCCAGGGAATCATTTGAAGATAAAGGCTGCACAGTGGTGGCCACCATCATCAACCGGGTGGATCATAATCAAATTGCGAATGTTAAAGACCTAATAAATAAAATGGGCCTTGAAACAGAGCCGATTTACATTCTGCCCGATGAGCCAAGCCTGGGCAAACCAACGGTGGGCGAAATCGCCCGCACCCTCAAGGCCCAAATCCTGCAAGGTGAACCCAAAGGCTTAAACCGCGATATCCATGACTTCAAGGTTGCCGCCATGAATGTACCGCATTTTTTGGATCGCATCGAAGACGGTGATCTCATTATTACACCGGGCGACCGTTCCGATGTGATTCTGGCAAGCCTGGCGACCACCGTCTCCGATACCTCACCGAATATCGCCGGGTTACTTTTGACCGGGGGACTGACGCCGGAAGACCCGGTCCAGAGTCTGATCCAGGGCTTTAAAAAATATTCACCGATTTCGGTGACCCTTGTCGGAACAGACACTTACACCACCGCCATGAATGCCAGCATGGTGAGACCGGCGCTGACACCTGAAAACGATCGCAAAATCGCCGCCGCCCTGGGTGTTTTTGAATCCCATGTCGATACCCAGCAACTCGAGGACCGTATCCAGGTGGTGCGCTCCCATCGGGTCACGCCGATTATGTTCGAATATGAACTTATTGAAAAGGCCAAGGCCAATCGCCGCCACATCGTCCTGCCCGAAGGGGCAGAAGAACGCATCCTGCGTGCCGGCGAAATTCTACTGCGGCGGGGTGTCGCCGACCTCACTTTGCTGGGCAATCCGGAAGAGATCAAAAATAAAATAGGGGCTTTAGGGCTCCATCTGGATGAAATCGAGATTATCGATCCGCAGACATCCGAACATCTCCAGGATTTTGCCCAGACTTACTATGATTTGCGCAAACACAAAGGCATATCCGAAAAAATGGCCGAGGACACGGTAAGCGACGTCAATTTTTTTGGAACCCTGATGGTGTACAAAGATCTTGCCGACGGCATGGTATCGGGGTCCATTCATACCACGGGCGAGACGATTCTGCCCGCCCTTCAGATTATCCGCACCCGGCCGGGCTTTTCCGTGGCTTCAAGTGTTTTTTTGATGTGTCTGGCAGATCGGGTTCTGGTATACGGTGATTGCGCGGTCAATCCCGATCCCAATGCCGAGCAGCTGGCGGAAATCGCCATCAGCTCAGCCGAAACCGCCGGCATTTATGGTATCGAACCCCGCATCGCCATGTGCTCATATTCAACCGGCGAATCCGGCAAAGGCGCAGAAGTTGATAAAGTGCGCCAGGCCACCCGCATCGCCAGGGAACGCCGGCCGGATCTAAAGATAGAAGGCCCGATTCAGTACGATGCCGCCGTAGATGCAGGAGTGGCGAAGACCAAAATGCCGGAGAGCGAGGTTGCCGGCAGGGCGACCGTATTTATCTTTCCGGATTTAAATACCGGCAACAACCTTTACAAAGCCGTACAACGTTCCGCCAACGCGGTGGCCATCGGTCCGATTCTGCAGGGATTGAAAAAACCGGTCAATGATTTAAGCCGCGGCTGCACCGTCCCGGATATCGTGAACACGGTCGCCATCACAGCGATTCAGGCTCAAGCTGTTGCCGCTAAATAAGCGGCAGTCAGTTGTCCGTTGTCAGTGGTCCGTGTTCAGGCTTCTGGCTTCTGGTCACTGGCTGCTGGCCAGAAGCAAGTACCGAGAAGCCAGCGGCTAAAAATGCTGAACTCTTAAGCCCTGAACCTTTGAACCTCTGAACCCTTGAACCTTTGAACCTTTGGAGAAGAACATGAAAGTTTTGGTGATCAACTCCGGCTCCTCCTCCATCAAATACCGCCTCTTCGACATGACCGACAAGACCGTGCTGGCATCCGGTGTGATGGAACAAATCGGGGAAGCCGAGAGCCGTCTTACCCACTATACCCGCAACCGCAAAGGTGAAATGGAAGAAATCGTCAACAGCGAGTCTGTTGCCGATCATCAGGCGGGATTTCAGCTGATCGGGACCATTATGGGCGAATCGGGCGCGCTGCAGGATACCGCAGAACTGTCCGGCATCGGCCATCGGGTGGTGCACGGCGGTGAAGAATTCAAGGAACCCACCCTTATCGATGAGAACGTCATCGATACCATTCGCCGGCTGAGTCCCCTGGCCCCGCTGCACAATCCGGCCAATCTGCTGGGTATTGAAGTGGCCATGCAAAGTGCACCGCAGGTGCCGCAGATTGCCGTTTTTGATACGGCTTTTCACCAGTCGATTCCGATCCATGCATTTCGCTATGCCATACCCCAGGATCTCTACGAAGCCCATCAGGTGCGTCGCTATGGCTTCCACGGCACCTCTCACGCTTACGTTACCAAACAGGCCGCAAAGGTATTGGGTCAGCCCCTGAACGCACTGAATCTGATCACGCTTCATCTGGGAAACGGTGCCAGCGCCGCTGCCGTAAAAGGAGGTAAAAGTATCGACACCTCCATGGGCATGACACCTCTGGAAGGCTTGATCATGGGAACCCGCTGCGGCGACATCGATCCGGCCATCATCTTCTATCTGAAAAGAAAAACCGGTCTGGCACGAGATGCGGTGGAAGCCATACTGAACAAAGACAGCGGCCTGAAGGGCATTTGTGGTGTCAATGACATGCGGAAGATTGAAAAACTGGCCCGGTCAGACAATTCTCAGGCACAGCTGGCAATCGATATGGTTTGCTACCGCATTAAAAAGTATGTCGGTGCTTATTACGCGGTGCTGGGTCGTCTGGATGCGCTGGTTTTTACGGCGGGAATCGGAGAAAAATCTTCCTTGATCCGGGCCGGCGCTTGCCAGGGACTTTCGCACATGGGTATTGAGGTTGACCCTGAGCGGAATAACCAGAAATCAAAAAAAGCATTTGAGATTCAAAAGGGCGACAGCAGTATAAAGGTTCTTGTTATTCCTACCAACGAAGAACTCGAAATCGCTGAACAGACCGTTGAGTGCATAGAGAGTCACCGCGGTCATCCTAGTTGATAGAGGGAAATCATCGTATGATTATCGAAGAAACTGTGGAAATCAATGCGCCGCTGCCGGTGGTCTGGCGCGTCTTTTCGACTATGGAAAACTGGCAGAGCTGGAATACGGTGTGTGAAAATTGCTGCATCGTTAGTGGTGAGGGCATGGCTCAAGATACCTGTTTTACCTTTCAAATGCGGCCCTATTACCTGCCGATTAAAGTCATGCCCACCATAACCAAGTGTGAGCCGGGCAAAGAAGTCATCTGGGAGGGAAGCCGTTTTGGTGTCAGGGCGGTGCACAGCTTTACCTTTGAAGAAAGAGAAGACGTGGTGCTGCTAACCAGCAGTGAATCATTTCGCGGCCCTTTGCTGTGGCTCAGCAAGCTTATTTTTATCCCCAAACGCCTCCATCGCCTCACCCAGCAACTGATGGCTTCCATTAAAGATCAAGCCGAATCTTGCGCAAGTCAGACCAAAGCCAATTGATGTGGCGCACATCATCAGCGTTTTATTTTAATAGTATACTCAACCGCTTGTGGCTTGCTGTTTCAAAAAAGTACTTGCTTCTAGAAGTAAAAGAAAATATGACTTTTTGATAGAAATCTGCGGGGTGATTAACATATTCCTTCCTCTACTATGAAGATACGAATCAATTTTATAAAGCGGCGATCTTGCCCTTATCCTGCTTGGATCACTTGACCCGTAGATGCTATCTATAGCCGTTGTTTAAATGTGCTTTCTCAACTTAAGTCTTGAAAATTGGACCTCTATAGAAGACTTGACGATCGATGAGCGGGCCTTATTTTACCTCTATGTATCGAAATTATGTTTCGGTTTTTGTCCTAATATTTCTCTAATACAGTGGGGATAAATATCAGGTTCACCGTTGAAAAAAGGAGATCTGGGATTATGGTGAGGGGTATCGTTCGTAAATTCGAGTGGTTCATCGTAATGGCCCTGCTATTGATGATGATGCTCGCCTTGTTGGCTTCAACTGTCGAACTCGCCATCATCCTGTTTGATCAGCTTATGGAACCTCCGAAATATCTCCTGAACGTAAAGGAGATGCTGGCGGTGTTCTCCTTTTTTCTCATGGTCTTAATTGGTCTGGAATTAGTTGAAACCATCAAAATGTACCTCGATGACAATGTTGTTCATGTCGAGGTGGTTATCCTGGTTGCCATAATCGCGGTAGCGCGCAAGATAATCATTATTGACTACTACACAATATCATATCAGATACTGCTCGGCATTGCGGCGCTAATGATCGCGCTTTCTGCAGGTTATTTCTTACTAAAACGTACCGTTAAACTTTCAAAGCCTGAAGAATAGGTCTGATAAACATAAAGCCGTTGACAAAGAGAGGAGAGGAGAACACAAATCATGTTCCCAGAGCTGACCCGTCATACACGTGTGCTGGAGATTGTCGGCGATACGATCCGGGTAAGAGCAGAGGGCGCTGCTTTTGGTGATCTAGCCATCGTTGAGAATGTGGATGGTGAGACCTCCCAGGCCAAGGTGGTCGAACTCGATCGCGATATCGTCAGCTTGCAGGTATTCGCAGGTAGCAAGGGGCTATCGACCGAAGCGGGTGTGCGGTTCCTGGGACATCCCCAGAATGTAACCTATTCGGATAATATCTTGGGACGAATTTTCAAGGGGTCCGGCGAACCTTTTGATGACGGCCCCGATCTATCAGCGGATCCGAAAATCGAGGTTGCAGGCCCCACCGTCAATCCAATGATGCGGGTGCTGCCCGATAAAATGATTCAAACCGAAGTGCCCATGATCGATTTGTTTAACTGCCTGGTTGAAAGTCAAAAGATTCCGATCTTTTCGGTGGCCGGTGAACCCTATAACGAGTTGTTGGCGCGCATCGGTTTTCAGGCCGATGCGGACATCGTGGTTTTTGGCGGGCTCGGGCTCATCTTTGATGACTATCATTTTTTCCGAAGCGCATTTGAGGCGCATGGTGTTTTTCACCGAACCGTCATGTATATCAACTTAGCCGCTGATCCGATTGTTGAACGCCTGTCAATTCCGGATATGGCCCTGGCTGTGGCTGAAAAGTATGCGGTTGAGGAAAACAAGCGGGTGCTGGTGCTGCTGACGGATATGACCGCCTATGCGGATGCGATGAAGGAAATCGGCATCTCTTTGGAGCGCATTCCGGCCGCCCGGGGATACCTGGGTGATCTGTATACCCAGCTGGCCATGCGCTATGAGAAAGCCTGTGATTTCAAAGGTGCCGGCTCGGTTACGATCCTGACGGTGACAACAATGCCAGGCAACGATGTGACCCATCCGGTGCCGGATAACACCGGCTACATCACCGAAGGACAGTTCTATTTGCATGACGGATATATCGATCCCTTCGGCTCCCTATCGCGATTGAAGCAGCATGTAGTTGGCAAGGCGACCCGCGAAGATCACAGCCAGATCATGAATACGATGATACGCTTTTATTCCAATGCGCTCGAAGCCGAAAAAAAGCAGGCCATGGCCTTCGAGTTGTCCCCCTTCGATGAAAAATTGCTCAAATTCGGGCGGCTTTTTCGGGAACGTTTTATGGATATCCGGGTTTCCATGCCGGTGATTGAGGCGCTGGATCGTTGCTGGGAAACACTGGCTGAATGCTTTGAGCCCCAGGAGCTGCTTATGAAACAGGAATTAATCGATAAGTATTTTCCCTCGGAAAAGGCAAGCACCGATTAAGCCCTTAAGTCTTTTTTACTTACCAATTGTTAGCAAGAAACTGAGTGTTTCACATCAGGCGTCAGGTTACCGTGTTCAGATTTCCTGCTTCCAAAAACAGTAAATCTGAACATTAAATAATGTAACCTGGCAAATTGAATCAGCCATTCACACAAAACTTAGCCCGGTGGAGGCGCGAATCCGGGCAAGCGATAACGGGAATCCCGCCTCCTCGGGCGTGACTGAAGTTTGGATGATACGTTTCGAAAAATCATCGGTTGTAAAGGGTATTCGCCATGGCAAAACTGGCATTGAGCAAAAGTGGGCTTCATAAGCAGCGCGAAGATATGCGTTTATATGAGCGGGTGCTGCCGTCGCTGGACCTTAAACGAATGCAGATCAGTGGCGAATTAAAGCGCGCAAGGCAACAGCTGGCCGAAGCAGAGTCCGAAGTGGAAAAATTAAATAAACGCGTCGCGGAACAGTTGCCGATGCTGGCAAATCGAGAAATCGATGTTTCCGGTCTGGTTAAAGTGGAATCCTTCCGGATCGAGGAGGAGAATTTGGTGGGTGTCAAACTCCCGAAGCTGATAGAGGTCAAATGCCGGGTTGCAGAATATTCAATGCTGGCGAAACCCCATTGGGTGGATATGCTGGTTGAACAGCTCAAGCAAATGGTTGAGCAGAGAACCAGGGTTCAGGTGGCGGCTGAACGGGTGCGCTTGCTTGAGCATGCAGAGCGCAGAATCACCCAACGGGTAAATCTTTTCGACAAAATTTTGATCCCCACCGCCAAGAAAAATATCCAGAAAATCCAGATATATTTGGCCGATGCCGAACGCGCCGCCGTTGTGCGGTCCAAAATAACAAAGAGAATGCGCAAGCCGCTAAGTGACGTGTAATAAAAGATATAAAAAATAGGATAAGCGAACTAAAGGATACAGCACCATGAGCATCGTATCGCTGGTAAAAGTGACCTTTTACGGCCACGCAGATGACCGGCAGCAGATCTTATCTGATCTGCAAAAATTCGGCTGTCTGCATTTGATTCCGCTGGCCCCCGAGAAGGAGGCCCTCCATAAAACAGGCGGGCCTTCTTCGCGTGCGCGGGAAGCTTTGCGATTTCTCACAAGCTGTCCGAATCGACGTCGGCAGGTTCGCGATCCCAATAAATTTTTCGCCCATGCGACCGAACAAAAGGCGCTGGCACTGTTGGATAAAATTCAAGATCTGGAGGCTGAAAGAGATTTTTTGATCGGCCGAATCGAAAATCTGAGGCCCTGGGGGGAGTTTTCTTTTCCACCACGCGAAGCGCTAAACAATCTAAGGCTGTGGTTTTATGTCGTCCCCCATAAGGACATGCAGAAAGTTAAAACCGCGGATCTCATCTGGGAGGAGGTATCACACGACAGTCGATTTAGCTATGTCGTGGTGATTTCAGAGAACCAACCGGAAGGCATGCCGGTGGAACGCGTTCGCACCGGCAACAAATCCCTTTCACAATTGGAGGATCGGCTGGAAGAAGTTGAACTTGAGCTGGAGGACCTGCAGGCGGAGCGCGCCGGCTTGACCCGTTGGTGCACCTTATTTGCCCGCAATATTGATCGGCTGGAGGATGAAGCCGCCGTGAAGGACGCGGTGGGGCAGACCTACGCCGAGGATCCCGTATTCGCGATGCAGGCCTGGGCGCCGGAAAATACAATTGCCCGCTTGCAGCAATATGCCAACGATCAGGGATTGGTCTTTGAAACGGCAGACCCGCAACCGGCGGAAACACCGCCCACCTTAATGCAGAATCCACAAGGGTTGGCCGGCGGGCAGGATCTGGTTTCATTTTATACCACCCCCAACTACTGGCTGTGGGATCCATCAATGATTGTGTTTTTTTCCTTTGCCCTCTTTTTTGCGATGATTTTCGCGGATGCCGGATATTCAGCCAGTCTGGGCCTGATCGTGGCCGCACTTTGGAAAAAAATGGGCCAATCAGATGCCGGCCGGCGCTTTCGCATTCTCCTGGCGATGCTCGTTAGTGCAGGCGTGATCTACGGCGTGATTGTGGGCAGCTATTTTGGGGTTTCCCCTGGTGAAGAAAGCCTAGCGGCCAAACTGAAAATAATCGACATGATGAATTTTAACCTCATGATGCAGCTTTCGATTCTTTTGGGCGTTTTTCATCTTGTTGTCGCCAATGCTGTGACCGCCTGGCATCTTCGGCGCACAATACGCGCAGTGGTGCCCGCCGCCTGGATTTTTATTTTTCTTGGTGCGGTTGCCATCTGGCAGGCCGCCTCTCATGGAGAAACATTGACCTTTTTGCAGCCATACGGCATTGCTACGATGGTGATGGGATTGGTCGGCGTGGTGCTGTTTAACAGTCCCGAGGGACCGCTCTGGAAGCGCCTGCTAAAAGGATTTGGCGGGCTTACCGGTCTTTCAAACGCCTTCGGGGATGCGTTGAGCTATTTGCGGCTTTTTGCCCTCGGTCTGGCCAGCGCGTCCTTGGCCGCCACGTTTAACGGAATGGCCGGGCAGGTTAAAGAAGCACTTCCGGGTATTGGAATCTTATTTGCGCTGCTGATTGCGCTGCTGGGGCACAGTCTTAATTTTGTGTTGGCTTTAAGCAGCGGATTTATCCATGGACTGCGTCTTAATTTTATCGAATTTTTTAGATGGAGCATTTCCGAAGAAGGGCAACCGTTCAATGCCTTTGCAAGAAAGGAGAAAGAATAGTGGAAAACATGACCTTAGCATTAGGCTGGTTGGGAGTCTTTGCCCCGCTGGCGCTGGGAGCCGTTGGCAGTATCATCGGATGCTCACGGGCCGGACAGGCGGCAATCGGTGCCATGCTCGAAACTGAAAGCGGTTTTGGCCGATTTATCGGTGTGTCGGCGATGCCGTCTTCCCAGGTGATCTATGGGATCGTCGTTACATTGACGTTTGGTGGTGCCATCAAGCCGGAGTCGGCTGCGGGCATTTTCGGCATTGGTATATTAACCGGATTTGCCTTGATGGCCAGCGCGATTTACCAGGGGTATGCTTGCGCATCATCCATCAGTGTTTCCAAAAGCAAGCCCGAGGTATTCGGTATTTCCCTTGCGCCGGCGGCGGTGGTGGAGGGCTTTGCCGTGTTTGCCTTTGTATTTGCGTTGGTACTGTTGGGCACCGTTACCGGTGGAGGAGGTTAAATCATGGCAGAGACAACAAAGGTCGCATCGGGTGTCCAGGAGCTCATCAGCCGGCTTCGCGATGAGGGTGTCAAAGCCGGCCGGGAAAAGTCCGATCAGATTCTGCGAGAGGCACAGGAGCAGGCAGCGCAGATTGTTGCTCAGGCCAAAGCCGAAGCCGAAGCGCTATTAAGCAAAGCCCGCAATGAAATCGAAAGGGAGAAAGCGGCAGCCCTTGAATCGGTGCGCGTGGCCATTCGGGATACCGAGCTTAAAATGGAGGCCGAGGTGAAAGCCGATTTTGCCGCGCATGTTAGACGGTTGGTGTCCGTTGAAATGAGCGACAAGAAATTTCTGCGGCAGATGATTTTGGGTATCGCCGGCATGGCTGCCGGCGAGAAAGCGTGTGAAGATAAGCCTGTTGAGGTTCTGCTTCCCAAAGACCTGTTTGAAAGCGATGAAAAGCATACCCGGCTAACCGAAAAGGGACAGGAGCGTGTGCGGCGCCTGGTGTTGGGTATCTCTGGCGATATGTTACGCGACGGTGTTGATTTGAAGCCCTCTGACGATATCAGCGGTGGTATCCGGATACGCCTGGTCGGCGAAGATCTGGAGATCGATTTATCCGATCAGGCCATTTCCGATTTGTTGTTGCAA
>JASFIX010000100.1:0-9787 GCA_050122435.1 Desulfobacterales bacterium | reverse complement strand
GTCCACCCGAAATTTCTCGAGCTTCCCCAAGCCATTGTGCTGAAAAACAACCGTCCGCTTGGATCTATGATTATTAGCTTTCTCCAGCGTTCTCCATCACCGAAAATTTGGATGCCCGTGTCACCATCTGAGAAGTTTGTCTCGTAAATAATTTTCGCCTCCAACTCCCCGTCTTCACAACCTCCCGAATCTCCCGAAGCTAAAACCTCCGGCGTTGTGGCACCCATAATGAGCGCAACTGCCGGGACCAGCAGAATTGCCAAGAGACGCATTTGTTTCATCTTTCCAGTCGATTTTTCTCTAACCTTTGTTGATAACATAATTTCCTCCTTGCGTGGTATTTGTGGGCGCTTCATTATCGGATTGCGCCCAGGTTAACAGATGCTTTATGTTGGTTCGCCAAGCTATGTTTCCGGCATGCATAGTCAGCTAAAAAGTAAAATCCACAATGTGCCAGTCGGTCTTAAAGCACCCCGACGGGCTGAAGACATAAGCGTTTTTTTCCTGGCAGACGGCCTGCACCCGGATCTGGTAATTGCGGCCTTTTTCGAGTGCGGCCAGCGGCATCAATTTCAGGTTTTTGATCTCTGTCATCAAAAGCCGCGCCCGATTTAAAGAGTCGACCACCGGCGGCGGCCCGTTATCCCAGGAACGCAGCAGGCGGTATTCTTTCTTTTGGGGATCGTGTTTAATGGTATTCGTTGCGGTGTGGTGGGCCATTTTTTTATCGAACCAGAGGGGTTTGACCTCATACATGGCAATCGAAAAAATGATGGTAGCGGATAACTCGTCGGCTGAAGAAGCGTTGACATCACCGGCAATTACATCACTGATTTTTACCGATAAATGCAGATGGCCCTGGGAGGTGTTCATAACCAGGTCGCTGACCTCAGCTCCCCGGGCAGCCGCCAATGCGATTGTAAAATAAAGGATTCCGCACAATAGCCGGAAGAATAGATGTTTAATAACCCGGTTGGAATTCATCAGAATACCTCGGCACTGCCGAAATCTTCTTTTGAGTTTTAGACTCAAAGAATTATTTCCAGGAGTCTATCGAAAATTTCCTTCGATTCTGGTTTCCGAAGTATAAACAACAAATTTTACCGGAAGATTATGGCAAGATTACTATTTGATAATGTGGTGTAAATAATAGCGGTTAGCTTGATTCGGGGAAGTAGAGAATCGGCGGGAGTAAATAAATCCCGCCCCTACATAACATGTTCAATTGCCTAAAGATGATTTGCAATATATAGCTCACCGCAAAGACGCAGAGGACGCAAAGAGAAATACTTTTAAGATTTGCGTGGTGCGACCCAGCAGATGCCGTTCTGATTTTCCCACTCAGGAAATCAGACCTAAAAAAAATATCTCTGCGCCCTTTGCGTCTTTGCGGTGAATAATAAAATCGCCCTCTGCGGTGAATCCATTATAAATGGTTTGTTGGTCAACAAAGGCTAACGCATAAATCTGAGGGCAAAACGGCTGCCCTGATTCAGGGTGCTCTCAACCTGAATGGTGCCGTTTAAGGATTTGGTATAGGCTTTGACCAGGCTTAGCCCCAGCCCTACGCCGCCCTGGGAGCGGCTGCGATCGCAGCGGTAAAATCGCTCAAATATATGGGGCAGGTCGTTTTCGGAAATGCCCATCCCCGTATCTTCGAAATCGATCCGAACTTCTCCGTTTTGGACCGCAGCGCAGACAGCAACCGTTCCGTCTGCGGGGGTGTATTTTATGGCATTTTCCAGCAGATTCATCACGACCCGCTGCATCTTTTTCCGATCGCTCTTAAACGTCAGGGATTCAGGCAGATCGGTTTTTAAATGGATCTTTTTCTCCTCAGTTATGGGGCGAAAAAGCTCACAGGCCTCACGGATAAGTGCGACCAGTTCAAATTCTTCAGCTTCGACGCCATTGACACCGGCTTCGGCTTCGGTGATGTCCAACATGGTATTGATCATACCAATTAAAGTATCGCATTCCTCAATCGTGCTGACGGCCATGTCCTTGTAGGCGTCGATAGATTTTTCTTTAAGCAGGCTCATTTCAGCGATGCCGCGGATTCGGGCCAGGGGGCTCCTTAAATCATGGGCGATGTTATCGTTGATTTCTTTCATGGAATTCAGCAAAATTTGAATGCGGTCCAGCATGCTGTTAAACGTGGCGCTCAGCCGTTCGATCTCCTTGTAGCGGCCTTTGACCTGCACGCGTCTGTCATAGGAACCACTTGATATTTCTTCTGCAGTTTCAGTGACTTCTTGCATGTCAATTGTGGCCCGCCGGGCCAGCAACCATCCAATGATCGTCGAGACGATAATTAAACTGATCACCAGGATAGAAAACAATTTGAAAAAAACATCCAGATATTCTTCGACTTCTTCGAGGCTCTCTCCGATCTGCAGCACAGTATCCGGACCGATAATTGCCGTGATCATACGGGCTTTATCCTCACGCTCCTCGAAAGCCTGGTTTTGAACCGCATAACTCAGTCCTTCATCCTGCATTTTTGACAGGATGTCTATCTTTGGAATGGTCCCCCAGTAAGACATCTCGCTAGAGAAAAGAATATTTCCTTTGAAATTAAATAAGCGGTAAAAATCTTCCTGAGGGTCTTCAGATTCAGCCTCATCCGTGAGTTCTGGCAGGACACCTTCCAGACCGGATTCTTTCATCAGGACCTTGTAATTTTGAGTTTTTTCCAGGAGCTCAAGGTCCAGGCGCTCCATGGTAACCGCATAAATACGGTAATAAAAAATCAGAAAACCGATGGTTGACAGGACGGTAAACGTCAACGCGTACAAAATGGTCAGGCGAAATAATAGCGAGTTTTTAAAATTATGAAGGTTCTTTAAGAACATAACCGACACCCCGGACCGTATGGATCAGCTTTTTCTCAAAAGGATTATCAATTTTATCGCGCAAATAACATATACGGGCTTCGACGACATTCGTCTGGGGATTGAAGTTGTAATCCCAGACATGCTCCATGATCATGGTTTTGGAAACGACCCGGCCGGCGTTGCGCATCAGATATTCGAGCAGGGAAAACTCCAGGGGCTGCAGTAAAATTTCCTCTTCAGCCCTGAAAACCTTGCGCGTGTTCAAGTCTAACGTTAGATCAGAGACTTTGAGCTCGGATGGAGCGGTGACGCGAGTTGACCGGCGGATAAGGGCCTGGACCCGGGCCAGTAACTCGGAGAAGGCAAATGGTTTAACCAGATAATCATCGCTACCTGTTTTGAGACCTTTGACGCGATCATCTACCGATCTCTTGGCGCTTAAAATCAGTACCGGTGTATCGATGTTGTTTCTGCGAACCTCTTCGATGAGAGTTAGACCGTCGAGTTTTGGCAGCATTATATCCACAACCGCGATATCGTATGGCTCGGTCAACGCCAGGTGCAGCCCGTCCTCGCCATTTGCGGCATGATCAACGGCAAAGCCGGCTTCTTTAAGGCCATTCATTACGAATTGTGCAATCTTAACGTCGTCTTCTACTAATAATAGTCGCATTGCAATAAATAAATCATAATATGATTAAGGTAAAATTCAGGTGCTAAAATCCCAAGGTTAGCTGGAACATGAACATGTTTTGTGAGTTCGTGGCTTCACTGCCGGTTTCTTTTTCAAATTTCGAATATCGGTATTCAAAGGACAAGAGAGCCTCTGTTAAAAAAGAAACGTTGGTCAGTTCTAAAAGTGAGTAGTTAAATCCGGAAATGATCCGGTAATCGACAACCTCGTCCTGGTCTCCGCGGGTATCATCACTGAAAACTTCATAGCGCGTTGCCAGTTGTAATGAATCCAGCAGGTCAAAAGCAAGCCCCACCACCCTGGCGCTTTCCTTGTTCTCCTCTTCGTTTTCTCCTTTCTCCCGTGTAAGGGCGGTGATATATTCAGCATCCAGGGTGAATTTCCAATAATTTAAGGTAAAGGCGCCACCAATGGACTGGTTGCGGTTGCCATCGCCGGGTTCGCTGCTGTAGAAAGCGCTCAGGGCCAGGGTGTCTTCAATCGGCTCAAGGGTGACATTGGCGATGTAAGATCTGAATTTATCTTCTTTTTGGCGACCGGGCGCCCATCCATGGGTATCCTCATTCTGCAGATTCTCTATGACCTGCGGATCTTTGTAAACCGAAAATGATAAATCCAGCCCGTAAAAATCAGGGTTAATGCCCAAGGTGGCACCCCACTCATCGATCTCATACAAATCTTCGGCCAGTGTGCCTTCGATCAGGTGGTCTTCGAAAACACCGAAAGGCATCACAGTTTTGCCGCCAATAAAGTACAACGGCATCCCTATACTTTGCAGCGTAAGGATGGCCTCGTCCAATCGAATTTTGCCATCTTCGCCTTGCTGGCCGACATCCTCTGCAGCAACGACGATTTTGGTCTTGCTCCACTCATTAAAAAAAACCCTGAGTGCCAGCTCCGCCGTGCTCATAAAAAAATCAGAGCTGCTGTCGCTATTCTCGTCACCAATATCCTCTACATCAAGATATTCATAGTTAAACTCGACGCCACCATTCAACCTGACCTTTTCGCCAAAAATTTCTTGAACAATTGGATTTAACGCGCCTTGCCTTACCTCCTCCTCTTCTTCTTTTTCTTCTATTTCTTCAATTTGCTTTAAGCGTTGTTTAGTTTCGTGATCTGCTTCATTGTTTTCAGCCTTTGCCGAATGAACCGGCCATAAAATAAAAACAACAATGATAAAGAATACAACCAACCCCAAAACCCGTTTAATCGGTGGGGGTAATTTTGTTTTTTCTCTTAAGTAATGTGCGGTTTCAAATCTCATTCAGTAAACAGTTCGGTGTGAAACGAATTAGAACCTGATCACGCTAGGTGAACCTAATAAAACCCACCGATGCCTCAAATATTTAAGAATTATTACCGCATCCATTGTATCCGCTTAATCTTACCAATTGCCAAAGCTAAATCAAATTAATTATCAAAACAAAATTATGTCAAACTTATCCAAACATTACCATTTGATAATGTTTGGCCCTCATTAATTTGGCTATGCACTTGACAAAAATACAAAAGGATACCAGCTTATCAACAAAATATTTCCCCCGCATGCCGCCGTGATCGCAGAAGATTTTGGGGTGCTGACAGCAGCGGAACAGGATACCTTAGGGCGATTGTGCAAAAAACTGGGTCTCAGCGAGCAATCATAAGATTGATAAAGGAGGATTTGATCATGAAAATACTAATCGTTTTCTATTCGACCTATGGACATGTTCATAAAATGGCGCAAGCCATTGCCGAGGGCGCAAAAACCGTTGATGGCGCAGAAGTCGAAATTCGACGGGTACCTGAAACACTTCCGCAGGAGGTTCTGGAAAAAATGGGAGCGGTGGAGGCTCAGAGTGCATTCTCACAGATACCGGAGTGTACCGTCGATGAACTGGCCGGAGCCGATGCAGTTATTTTCGGCACCCCAACCCGTTTCGGCAATATGTGCGGGCAAATGCGCCAGTTTTTAGATGCCACCGGGCAACTGTGGGCCAATGGCGCCCTGGTGGGAAAAGTCGGCAGTGTTTTCACGAGCACCGCCACCCAGCACGGCGGTCAGGAATCGACCATTCTTACATTTCACGTCACCTTGCTTCATCACGGTTTTGTGGTGGTTGGTCTGCCCTATACCTTCCAGGGTCAAATGCGGGTGGATGAAATTACCGGCGGGTCCCCCTACGGGGCATCGACCATTGCCGGGGGTGACGGCTCTAGAATGCCCAGCGAGAACGAATTGGAAGCCGCTCGCTTTCAGGGCAGACACGTGGCCGGCATCGCAGCCAAATTGGCGAAGTCGGGGTAAAAAACTCGATTCTGATGGAACCTTCATTCAGAGGTGATTTCATCTTTAAAATCACTTCTACCTATTTATGACGAACACTTTACAACAAAAACCATTAGTTATATTCTTGGGGAAGTGATTCAATACATGTTAGATTAACTAAAAACCGAAGTAGGATCAGGTTGATGGTTATTCGCAAAACAATAAAGGAAATAGTCATCCTGGTGGGCGTTTCGGTGATCCTGGCCATGGTGGTTAATACCCTTTCGCCAAGAGGCATTGACCTAGTAGGAAAGTGGGATACCGCCAATCTGATCGGCGATACTGCAGGTCAGCCGAAAATAATTGATAACGTCGCCTGGGCTAAAAGCATATTTGATAAAGGCGATGTCCTTTTTGTGGACGCCCGTTCGCAAAATGATTATGATAACGGCCATATCTCGGGAGCCATATCACTGCCGATAGGCCAATTTGAGGCAGGGATCGAGTCCTTCCTCAACCGGTATCCACCCGAGCAGCCCATTGTGACCTATTGTTCCGGCAGAACCTGTGAGGACAGCCACATACTGGCTCAGGCTCTGTCAGACGTTGGATTCACCAATGTGCGGGTTTTTATCGACGGCTTCCTGGGCTGGGAAGCGCAGAGGTATCCCATTGAATAATTGGCGACTATCCATAACAAACAATAACTGGATCGAACTGGCGGCGCGTTGGATTCTGGGACTCACCTTTATCTATGCCAGTTACGATAAAATTATATCACCCGGAGATTTTGCTAATATTGTTTATGGGTATGACCTTTTCCCGGAGATTTTTATCCACCTGATTGCCATTGTCATCCCGTTTATCCAACTCATTGCCGGATTAGCACTTATTATCGGCATTTATCCGCGCTCAGCAGCCATTATCATCAACGGCCTGCTATTGGCTTTTATCATCGTATTGACCATCAATCTGATCCGCGGCCATGAATTCGATTGTGGTTGTTTTTCAACCGCACAGAGCGGATATACCAGCTCTCCCAAGGTGACGCTGCTGCGCGACATCATCTATTTCGCTTTGGGTATGCAGATTGTCTTGTTTGCAGGAAAGCGCAGAAGCTGCCTAGGCCGCCTCATTTCTTAGCCATCGTTTTAATTTCTTGTTTAGTGGTAGGCGATAAAATTATCGTAGAAGGCAGCGACATTTCCAGGAGAAAACTGGAGGCGGCTATTCGGACAGGCCTTCAATGAACGGTATGTAACCTTTTTCAATATTCTGGATCGATAAAGCCTGATCGTTTTGACGCAAATGAAAGTTTGGAGAATTAATCAGCGGTTTGGATAAATTCATAAAGGTAATTGATTTCTGGATTGAACGCCTGTCAAAAGCGGGCATCCTCACATCGGACACCGAAGAGCAACGGCTGCGCAAGGCCGTTCTGATATCTTTGGCGGTTATCTATACCATTGCGGGGATCATCTGGGGCTTTGGATATCTATTTTTCGGCCTCCCGGTGTCGGGCAGTATTCCCTTAAGCTATTCCTTCATATCCGCGGTTAGCCTGCTGGTTTTTTTTAAAACAAAGCATTATAAATTTTTCTGCCGCAGCCAGCTGACACTTATTTTAGTCCTGCCATTTTTACTCCAGTGGAGCCTGGGGGGTCTGACCGCTTCCGGTGCAGTCGTTCTCTGGTCGATCCTCGCGCCTCTCGGTGCTTTGATGTTTGCCGGCACCACCCGATCCATCCCCTGGTTTATTGCTTATGTTCTGCTAATGGTGATTTCAGGTCTTCAAACCGACGCTAGCAGCTGGCAGCAGGGCAAGCTGCCGAATACTATTGTTGTTTTTTCCTTCGTGATGAATATCGGGGGCGTTTCGGCAATCGTTTTTATTCTGCTAAGATATTTTGTTCATGCCAGAGATCAGGCCATGGCTGTGCTGGATAAAGAGCACAAAAGAGTTAGACAATACCTCTCGCTGGCGATGGAAGTTCAACAGAATCTTTTACCGAAAACAAATCCACAGATTGATGGTTTGGATATTGTTGGAAAAAGCATCTACTGCGATGAAACCGGGGGCGATTATTACGATTTTCTGGAAGTTGGAACCCCCAACGACGGAAAGATCGGAGTGGTCGTAGGCGATGTTTCAGACCACGGCATACCTTCGGCGCTGTTAATGGCTACGGCGCGTGCCCTTATCCGGCAGCGGTGTTCAGCTTTCGGTCAGATCGACCAGGTAGTTTCAGATGTCAACCGGCAGCTGGCCAAAGATGTCAAAGACTCGGGTCGCTTCATGACATTATTTTATGCCGAAATCGAAAGAAATAATAAAACCATACGGTGGGTAAATGCCGGGCATGAACCTGCCATGATTTTTGATCCGGCTACCGATTCCTTTAGTGACCTTAATGGCGGTAACAATTTGGCGTTGGGGGTTTTTGAAGACACGAATTTCAAGGAGGCGCAACAGGAAATTGCCACGGGACAAATCATCGTTATCGCCACCGACGGCATCTGGGAAGTACGCAATCCTAGTGGCGCTATGTTTAGCAAGGATCGGATCCGCCAAATCATCCGCCGCAACGCCACAAGGACCGCAAACGAGATCCAAAATGCGATTCTGGATTCATTGAAGCGTTTTCAGAAAGACGCTAAACTAGAAGACGATATGACATTGGTGGTCATAAAAATTACGCACTAGGGGCTTCGTCCCAGTTGGCTCGATGAACGCCAGCCCGCATCATTCTGCCAACCACTAAATGATGAAAAGGGCGAATCAGGTTAAAATACACCGGTCCGGTCCAGTGCCTGTAATAAACGATGGTTGCGACATGAAAGCGTTTACGATTACCTTCTGTGGGTTCGGCGACCACAGCAAAATAAGCGCTTAGGTGCTTATCCTCAGGCGTTTCGCCGACCCAATAGTATTTTTCTTCTGCCGACCAAACGGTAAAAAAAGTTACCGTTTCACCTACCACAAAGGAGACATCTTGCGGACCCAGTTTGGGGAGTGTTTCCGGCGCCGGGTGTTCCACCAGACCAAGCAATTTAACGAGGAGGGTACGAATTCGGTAGAGGAATACAATCCACCCGGGATAGTAAGACAGCATCGAAGCAATAAACTGGCGCAAAGAGGTTTGTCCCTCTATTGTTTTAATATCAATATAGTTTGAGCCCTTAAGCAGTTGGGCGATCTGCGGGATTTGGCTGATCGTGTTCATTTAGATGGCAACGTTTTGACAAAAGTTTTGGCTTTATTCAGCCAGGTTTTCAGGCTGTCGTCAGTCTTAAACCCCTTACCCTCCACCATCACCCAGCCCTTCATCGGTTTTCCAGTAATATCAAAGGGCCGGGCATAGGATTGCTTTAATGCCTGCGCCGCCGCTTTTTCGCCCAGGCGCAAAATAAGGTAGTCTTTGTAGACACCACAGACCATATTACCGTTCAGCAGGTGACAGACACCGCCGAACATTTTTTTGGCATCGGTATTTTTCCAGCGGGAGACAATCTTACTGATACGTTCATCAATTTTTTCATTATAGGGCATAAATTCCCCCTTGGCATTTAATACTTTGTTCAAATTTGAATTAAGTTAAACTTTTAAATTCTTCATCGTCAAATACAGGACTACAAAACCCTGCATGGCCTCGTGTCTCGCTAACTGAGTACGGAAAACAGCTTATCGATATCTTCTGCGGTATTGTACAAGTGCGGTGAAATTCGAATGGAATTGCCGCGCACACTTACATATATCTTATGTTGGGCCAATCGATCGATGAGCGCATCAGGGACACCTTCGGGAAAGCGGATGCCCAGCAGATGACCGGTTCGCAATTGGGCCGGCACCACGTTCAGGCCAAGCGCCGTCGCCCGCTTTGCAATTTCATCAGTCAGGGCCGCCAGCGTCTTAGCGATTTCAGGTACCTGCCAAGCTAAAATCTGCTTCAGTGCAGCATTTGCCATGGGCATCAGCGCAAAATTGCTGCGCTCACCAACATCAAA
>JASFIX010000099.1:0-9793 GCA_050122435.1 Desulfobacterales bacterium | reverse complement strand
CGATGGACTGGTAACGTTGCCCGAAGAACATCGCCAGGACTTGAAAACCTATGGGATCCCAGCCACACAAATTGCTGAGGAATTGGGTAATTCTCGGGCGGCCAATACCGTAATGCTGGGGCTTTGGACCGCAATCATCGGAGCCGTCAGCAAATCGGCTATGCAACAATCTGTAACTGATGCCGTACCCCCCAAAACCCTAGAGGTCAATTTGAACGCTTTTGAGGCCGGTTACCAAAAAGGTTTGCACGACCAAGGCAGCAACGGGTTATAGATACGGAAATCATAACTTGAAGTGGTTTCAAAGCCTCAGATCGGGTTTTTCGCTTCATAAAGCGGGGAGATGGGGTTTTGAAACTACTTCTAAGGAGGAAAGCTTCTTTGAAGCCAGGCGTCCTTATTTTTGGCGGAAGCCCTGCAGGGCTCCAAGCGGCCCTGGATCTGGCCAACGCCGGAATTGAAGTCCTTTTGGCAGAAATCTCGCCTTTTATTGGAAATAATACGCCCTACAAGCACCCCGAACATATTTCGAATACACAAGCCCTGGAGGCTGCCAAACATCCCCGTATTCATCTTTTGCCCCATAGCGATTTAGAGATCGCACAGGAAAAGAATGACGCGTTTAAGGTTCAGCTGCGAATGCGTCCGCGTTATGTCGATTTAAACCGATGCACCGGCTGCGGGGATTGTCTTGAGGTCTGTCCGGTACAGGTGTCCGGAAATGAACACAAAGCCATCCACCTTGGAGATGGTCACCAGCCGCAGTGTGCCGTCATCGACAAAATGGGTCGTGCGCCTTGCTCGCATGCCTGCCCGGCGGGAATTCACGTCCAAGGTTATGTGGCCCTTATCGCTCAAGGGCGTTTTCAAGAAGCCCTGGATCTGGTGCGGGAAGCGATCCCTTTTCCAGGTATCTGCGGCCGGATATGCACCCAACCCTGCGAAGTCAATTGCCGTCGAAAAGAAGTAGACCAGCCGGTGGCGATTCGGCAGCTGAAGCGATTTATTGCCGATTGGGAACTTAAAAATGCCAACACAGCGACGCGCAAAAGATCCAAAAAATCTCCGCCTGCTGTTGATACCGCAAGGGTAGCGGTTGTCGGTGCTGGTCCGGCCGGGCTGACAGCAGCTTATTATCTGGCCCTTAAAAATCATCGCGTAACGGTTTTTGAAAAACTCCCAATAGCGGGTGGAATGATGGCGGTTGGCATCCCATCCTATCGGCTTCCCAGAGATATTCTGAATGCGGAAATCAACGCTATCGAGGAAGCGGGTGTTGAAATCAAGACGGGGATCGCTTTTGGCAAAGACTTTACAGTAGAGACGCTGAAATCAGATGGATATTCAGCGATCTTTCTAGCCACCGGTCTGCATGGCAGCCGTAAACTAGGGGTGGTCGGAGAAAATCTAGCGGGCGTCTTTGATGGGGTGTTTTTTCTGCGGGATTTCGCGCTGGGCAAAAAGGTATCGGTCGCTGAAAAGCTTATCGTCGTAGGCGGAGGCAATGTCGCTATCGATGTGGCCCTTACGGCCAGACGATTGGGATCTAAAGCGGTTACCATCGTTTGCCTTGAAACCCAAGAAGAAATGCCGGCTCGGGATGACGAGATTCGCGAGGCCCTTGAAGCCGATGTAGAAATTGTCAATTGCTTTGGGCCGAATCGTTTCTTGGGAAAAAACGGTAAATTTACGGGAATTGAATTCAAACGCTGCACCTGTGTGTTTGATGGTCAGTGCAATTTTGATCCGCAGTATGATGAAAGCGTGCTCCATACCCTGGAGGCGGAGGCCGTGATGATCGCCATCGGCCAGCGCGGTGAAGTTGATTTTTGCGAAGCGGACCAAGGGATACGTTCCCAACAGGGAGGAATCCTGGCGGATCCGGTAAGCTTACAAACGGACATCCCGGGTGTGTTTGCCGGTGGGGATGCGGTCTATGGACCCAAAACCGTCATTGAAGCCATTGCCAGCGGTAAAAAGGCTGCGGAAAGCATTGATCGGTATCTTAACCCAGACGATTCCAAAGAGATTCGCATCAATCAATGGCCGGATGCAATCGATGCGAGCAATTCTAAGCGTGGCGAGACGCAGCATCGGGAACCGATGCCGATTTCCGAACGTCCGATGAGCGCAGCGGAGCTGGTTCCCAAACCGCGGATACTCATGCCGGTCCTCCCTACAGAGGAACGGTTGAACAGCTTTGGCGAAGTTGAATTGGGTTATTCAGAAGAACAGGCAATTGCCGAAGCTAAGCGCTGTCTGGCCTGTGGCCCCTGCAGTGAATGTATGGCCTGTGTTCAAGCTTGCAAAGCAGGGGCTGTTATGCATGATGAGCGTGAAAAGCATGTCGAATTCGATATGAGTGCAATTATACTTGCCGACAATTCGAAAAAAATTGCGCAATTAGAACTGAGGGAAGGACCCGGTATTTATCAGGTAGCACCAAAGGATACACTTTCAGGCTCTGTTGCCGCCGCTCATGCCATGAGGCATACATTCACCGGGGGTCGTTATGCAGGGTCAACAACTCGAAAGGCAGAACCTCTGGAAAGCCCCGCGCGTATCGGTGTCTTTATTTGCCAGTGCGGAGATCACATCGCCGGTATCGTCGATACAGATGCCTTGAGCCGCCAATCAACAGCTCTTCCCGGCGTTATCCATACGGCGTTGGTTTCCCAGGCCTGTTTGCCGGAGGCTGCTGAACTGCTTGGCAATGCGGTTGTGA
This sequence comes from Desulfobacterales bacterium, assembly GCA_050122435.1. Lineage (GTDB taxonomy): Bacteria > Desulfobacterota > Desulfobacteria > Desulfobacterales > JAHEIW01 > JAHEIW01. The sequence goes on along the minus strand of JASFIX010000099.1, from coordinate 7,068 downwards.
CCTACGGTCTGAACCGGGTGCTCTTGGCTGCCTGCAGCTGCTGTTCGTTGGATCAAGTCTGCTTCAGCTGCACCTATCAGCGGGTGCGCTGCAAAGATAACCTGGGGCTATTTGCAGCCGGTGTTCCAGATCCCTACATTGCGGCGGGTCACTCATCAGCTGAAGATTTATCCCACGTGATTTGGGAATTTGTGAATATCCGAGAGCATTGCGCCTGGGTACATGCGGATGATCCGGAGGCTGCAACCGCCAAGGCAAACACCTTAATTGCTTCCGCTGCAGTCAAATTGAAGATGGCGTTACCCCGGCGGACCCAACCGTTGAACGGTGAACGGTCTGTATTGATTTTGGGAAACAGCAAGGCGGCGCAGGTCTGTCAGAATTTACTCAAAGGACAGGGTATTGTCACTCATGTCACCGAGTGGTTACCCCATCGGATTTGGCGCACCGACGGGCATTATGCGGTTTCGAATTCCTCAACCGTTCAGCAAGCGACAGCACTCATTTTGGCGCCGCAAGACACGGCTGAGACGGATCTTTTGTGCAATGCCTTTGCAACATCGGGTGGACACAAACGCCTGAAGACCATACCAACGGATGTTGGGACTCCGTTACCCGGTGTTTTTTTCTGTGATCCGCTAGAGGGTCAATCCACCGGTGCTGCTGCTGCCGTCAAAATGGTTGGCTGGCTGGACCAGCTAAACGATCGGCCCAAACCCACCGCTGCGTCTGTCGATCCGCATCGTTGCCGGGCGTGTAAAACCTGTATCGAAGTTTGTGAATTGGGCGCGCCGCAACTGATCGGTGAAGAACCGCAGCGTCACTCCTGGATCGATCCCATGATCTGTTCAGGATGCGCCAGCTGTGCTGCCCAATGTCCTTCTGGAGCCATAACCGCAGGCTATTCGACGGATGAACAATTGGAAGCCATGCTCACAGCTGTTTTGAAAGGCGACGATTTAAACATCAAGCAAAAGGCGGTTGTTTTTACGTGCAATTGGAGCGCTTACCAGGGGCTGGAAGCAGCGGGTCGCAATCATGCGTCTTACGCCCCATGGATTTATCCCATAAAAGTCATGTGCATGGGGCGATTGAACCCGGGCATTATCCTTAACGCTTTTAATCTGGGTGCCAAAGGCGTCTTGCTGCTGGGTTGTCCGCCGGATGAATGCCATTATGAGTTCGGAAGTCGGCGTGCCGAAGAAACATTTGATTTGACGAGGAAGCTAATGCAACTTTTGGGGCATTCGGATAAACGCCTTGTAATGGATTGGGTTGCGGCCGGCAATGAGGAAACCTGGGTAACAAAATTACAAACTTTTGTGGATGGTCTGAACGGGGACAGCAAGCATCATGGATAGCATGAAAGATATTATCCAACAGTGTCGGGCATGGTATTGTCAGGAATGTGGCAAATGTAGTGCCGTTTGCCCCATTACCCGTTGGGAAACCCGGTGCTATAGCAGCCCAAGGTTGCTGGTAGAGAGGGCCATCGATAGTCGGCCCGAGGAGATCATGCTGGATCCTTTATTTTGGTCCTGCCTGACATGCAAGCGCTGTAGCTTACTGTGTCCATCAGACGTCTATTTTTCTGATTTTATTCAAAAGGCCAGAATCCTGGCCCGGGGATGCGGACAAACCGGTGAATGCACCCATGGAGCGGTTATTCAAAACTGGGGCAAAATGATGACCGACCCGGAGCTGAAGCAGCATCGCCGGGACTGGATCACGCCAGATCTGCATATATCCGATGATTCAGAGATTGTCTATTTCACCGGTTGTTTGCCTTACTATGACGCCTTATTCAAGCATCTGGATATTGAAGGGGTTGAAATTGCCAGAGCAGCGGTGAAGATTTTAAACCAGCTGGGGATTGCGCCTCAGGTCATGGCTGATGAGCGTTGCTGCGGCCACGATCAGCTGTGGGAAGGTGAAATGGAGACATTTCAGGCCCTGGCCAAACTTAACCTTGAGTATCTCAATGCCACCGGTGCCAGTATCGTTGTCACTACCTGCCCGGAGTGTGCCCTCATGCTTGCCCGAGAATACCCGATGCGGATTAAAGACCATGGCATGACGGTATTTCATCTCTCCCAGTATTTAGCGCAGGCACTTGCAGATGGCAACTTTGTGCTAACACCCCAAAATACTAACGCCGTAACCTACCATGATCCCTGTCGCTTGGGTCGGTATCTTAACATCTACGATGAACCGCGGTCATTATTGGCAGCTCTGGGATTGGACTTGAGGGAAATGGATAGGGTTCGCAGTGCCAGTCTGTGCTGCGGTACAACCGGCTGGACGTCTTGTGGTCAAGTCAGTAAAAATATCCAAATCGAGCGCTTACAGGAAGCGTCGCGTACAGGCGTCGACCGAATGATTACGGCCTGTATTAAATGCCAGATTCATTTCCGATGTGCCCAGGAGGATCCACAGCTGGAGAATAAACTGAATCTTAAGATTCAAGATCTGACGACTTTAATCGCGAATCATCTTTGAACGTCATGATTGAAAATAACCTGTAATTTGAGTCAATCGCTTTATTTTCGTAAAACGTCAAGTATTGAAGAAATATGCCACCGGATATCAATTCCACCGATATTTTGGATCCGGACCTTCTGCAAAGCGTTGTCCGACAGGCGACGTTTCAATGCCGCGCTGAAGGCAGCGGATTTTACCTGTACGATCCGGAACAGGGCCACCTGACCTTACTGGCCACTCAAAATCTGCCCAAAGAACCATGGGATGAGGCACTTTTAAAGGAGATGATTGATTCCCGTCAAGCCGTCATAAAAACCCTTGCGGATCAATCTGTTCTGATGGCGGCTCCTCTGGTCTGGCAGGAAGCTGTGCGCGGGCTAATGATCGTTTTCGATAACAAGCCGGGACGAACCTTTAGAAATAGAGATCTGGCCTTAATCCAATCTCTGGCAGACCTGACGGCATCGGTTGCCCAGCAAAATGAACGGCTGGCTCGCATGACCACCCAGTTTCGAACCCTGCATACCATCGATGTGGCCTTGACGTCTAGCCTTGAATTGGATCATGTCCTGAATCTGATACTTGAAAAAGCCGCCGAACTGGTCAGTGCCGAGCATGGCTCACTTCGGCATTTGGAGTCCGAGACGGGCAATCTGGTCCTCAAAGCTCACTATGGAGAGGGATGGACCAAAGAGAAGCTGGCATATACCCCGCGCATCGGCCAGGGGATCGCCCGCTGGGTGGCCGAGCAGCAACGACCCTATTTAAGCCCGGACGTTCGCAAAGATCCTTTAAATGTCGTTCTTTTTGAAGATATGCGTTCGAGTATTTCGGTGCCTTTATTGTACAGCTCAGATAAACGACTCGACAAAGGCGAGTTTATCGGGGTTTTGCTCTTAGAAAGTTCTCGCCTGGCTGCCTTCGATCAGCAGGATGTTGAACTTCTGGAAGCATTGGCCCAGGAGGCGGTCATTGCCATCCAAAATGCCACCCAGCTGCAAAAACTCAGGGCAGAGCAAGAACGGCGTCTGGCTGCTGAAAAGTGGGCGGTGATGGGTCAAGCTGCGACTGCCCTGGCGCATCGCATTAATAACTTACTGGGGATAGTGCCTGTCAGCGCCAGTGAAGTATTGCGAATATTAGAAAGATTGGATCTGTCTGATGCAGACCGCCGGTGGGCTCAGTCTAATCTCGAGCGTATCCATCGGAATGCGCGGTTTATTCTGAAGCTCAGCGAAGCATTGTTCAGGCCGTTCAAAGAATCCGGCCCAACAACTCGATTTGACCTAAACCGCTTGCTCAATGAAGCCTTAGAATCTGCCGACCTGCCGGATGATATTGAGATCGTTTGTCATTATGATAAGCAGCTGCCCCTGGTGAATTGCAGTTTACTTCTGCTGGACATTTTCCTGGAGCTCATTACCAATGCGTGCAAGGCCATGGAGAATCAAAAACGACGGCGCCTCGAGGTCAGCAGCCGATCGGAACAAATTGACGGGTCGCCCTGGGTCATGATTAAAATTAGTGACACCGGCAAAGGGATGCCGGCGCATCACCTGGAGCATTTGTGGAATTTATTTCAACCCAGTGATGAAGGTCTCGGATTCGGACTATGGTGGATGCGGACCTTTATTGAGCGTCAAGGCGGAACCATCGAATGCCAAAGCCAGCCTGATAAAGGCGCAACCTTTGTCGTTCGATTACCTGCTTATGTCGGCAGAGAGCAAATGGAGGCATAATACGGGTCAAGGATGCAGGTGGGTTTCAGGTTTCAGGTGTCAGGTGTCAGAAAAAAGAGAACCGCAGAACACCGAATAATGAATAATGAATGTCGAAGTAAAGGAAAACTTCATCATTGGAAATTCCTTGTTCGATATTCGATATTCAAACTGGGGAAAATTGATTCAAGCCTGGATTCTTGTTTCCAGTTTCTGTCATCCGCCTGCTGACACCTGACACCTGACACCTGACACCTAAAAAAGGTAACCTCGGAACCCTTTGAGGGAGATAAAGATGCGAGGAAAAGTCCTAATTGTAGATGACTATGGGGATTGGCGAGGGCTGTTAAGTGGACTGCTGGAACGAGAAGGGCATTTGGTTCATGCGGTGGCGACCAAAGAAGAAGCCCTTGCCTATATCGATGAAAACAGGGATCTGGATCTCGCCGTTCTGGACATTCGCTTGGTTGACATGGATGAAACCAATGAGGACGGCATCCACCTGCTTGCCGAAATTCGCAAGCGACTTTCGTTTACCCGAGTCATCATGATCACTGGTTATGGAACCATGGAAACCCAACGCAAAGCCTTCAAACAGTATCAGGCCTTTGATTTTTTCAGCAAAGCCCAGTTTGATTCCGACGAGTTCAGAGACGCGTTTCAAGAGGCCATTGAACTATCATCACGTGACCGGCAATTCTGGAAAGATAAAGAAGTTGCGCGCGGTCAGCAATTTGAGACCTGGCAGCGGAAAAAGTTAGGGCCCGGCCGTTAGATAGCTATTGATCGATTCGGGGTTTCCGGTCGGGCCAAAAAATATCAGGCCAGATTTAAATCTAAACCGAAAAGCATTCTGATTGTGCAAAGGAGGCCGAATTTGACCAAGGAAGAATTGCGCCTAGGCGTTTTTGTATGTGATTGTGGGTCCAATATTGCCGGGGTTGTAGATGTCGACGAACTCTGCCGATTCGCTGAGACGTTACCGGATGTGGTCGTTGCGGTCCGGAACAAATACACCTGTTCCGATCCGGGTCAGCAAGAAATTCAAGAAACCATCTTCGAACATAAGCTCAACCGGGTGGTGGTTGCTTCTTGCTCTCCGACTTCCTACGAGCCCATTTTTCGGCAATGCATTCGGGAAGCAGGGCTTAATCAATACCTGCTGGAGATGGCCAACATTCGTGAACAATGTTCCTGGGTGACGCCGGATCAGCAGGCCGCTACACGCAAAGCTAAAGATATCGTTCAGGTGGCCGCTGCCCGTGCCAGATGGCTCTATCCCCAAGATGAAGAGCAAATTCCGGTAACGGATGCCGCGCTGGTGATCGGAGGAGGGGTGGCCGGGATGCAGGCAGCCCTGGATCTTGCGGATGCAGGGCACCAGGTTTATCTGGTTGAGAAAAAACCGTCGATTGGCGGTATTATGGCCCAGCTTGATAAAGTCTATCCGGATATCGAGTGCAGCATCTGAATTCTGGGGCCCAAGATGATGGATGTCGGTCGGCATCCCCGAATTGAGCTAATGACTAACGCCGTATTAGAAGATGTTGCGGGATACGTGGGTAATTTCAAAGCGCAGATACGCAAAAAGGCCCGGTACGTCGATGAGGACGAATGTACATCCTGCGGTGATTGTGTGGAAGTCTGTCCGGTGGTCGTGCCGGACGAATTCCAGATGGGTCTTAGCAGCCGCCGGGCGATCTACATCCCATTTCCACAGGCGGTCCCTTCGGCTTATGTGGTCTCAGCTGAAGATTGTTTAGGACGAAACCCGATCGCTTGCGGAAAATGCATTGAAGCCTGTGAAAAAAATTGCATTAATTTTGACCAGGAAGACCAGCTCGTTGAAATTGACATCGGTGCCATCATTGTCGCCACCGGTATGGATGTATATGATCCTACCGCGCTGGATGAATACGGATACACACGTTATGTCAATGTTGTCACCAGCCTTGAATTTGAGCGGCTGATTTCGACCGGGGGCGCTCTGGGCGGAAATTTAGGGCGCCCCAGCGACAAGAAACGACCTTTGCGTATCGGCTATATTCAGTGTGTGGGCTCTCGAACCCAAGATCCTGCCCGCGGCAATCCGTATTGTTCCAATATTTGCTGCATGAACAGCATCAAAGGCGCTCAATACCTGATCGATAACTACCCGGACACAGACATTACGATTTTTTATACGGATATTCGCGCTTATGGGAAAGGGTTTGAGGAGCTGTTAATGCGGACCCGTGGCCATGGGGTCCGTTACTTACGCGGCTTGCCCGGTGAAGTTCAGGAAGACCCGCATAGCAAAAATTTGCGGGTGACCGTTGAAAATACAACAGAAAAACGTCTTGAAAAATTAGAATTTGATATGTTGGTGCTGGCTGTTGGCGCTGTGCCGGCAGTCGATACCGAGTTTGTTCGTCAAATGGTCAGCCTGTCCAAATCACCCGGCGGATTTTTAAAGGAAGCCCATGGTAAGCTGCGGCCTGTGGATACACCCACCAAAGGAGTTTTCATTGCCGGCGCGGCTGAAAGCCCTAAAGATGTGCGTGAAAGTGTTACCCAGGCCAGCGCCGCCAGTTCACGGGCATCGATCTTGTTGCAGAAAAGCCGATTCGCGGTTGAAGCGATCACGGCGGTTGTTTATGAAGAACCATGTACGAAGTGCGGTCAGTGCGCGAAAGTCTGCCCCTTTGGTGCGATAACATGGGAAAAAAAGCAGGTGCCCCGGGTGATCAGTGCGGCCTGTGCCGGATGTGGTACCTGCGCGGCGGAGTGCAAGTTTGGGGCCATTGAAATGCGGCACTTTTCGGACCAGGCGATTTATGCCCAGATTGATGCCATCTTAAAAACAGATCCCCACAAAAAAATTGTGACC
>JASFIX010000098.1:0-9828 GCA_050122435.1 Desulfobacterales bacterium | reverse complement strand
AGTTCTGGCAGGTCAAGCCGCAGCCACAGGGTTTGATTCGAATAGGGGATTGAATTTCCAATTGACAGCACGGGTATTTGATACATCTGCTGGGGGCCATATTCACTGCTTACCATCAATGCCTGGCGATGATCGCCCAGTGCACTTTCAAAGGCGGAAGGAATATCTGCAATCCGATGGGCATCCGTCTCTTTTTCAAAATAACCCATCAGATAGTTCCACATTTTCTGCTTTTTGAAAAACCTGCGGGCGAGCTCCACGGTTGCTGCCACATCAGCGCTGGCATCATGCGCAGGACCGCCGGATAGCTGATTGGCTTCCCGGATATGTTCCAATTTCAAAGACGGTTTTGATTGAATCATAGGCCAGGTGATGACATCCCGTTTATACAGCCAGAACATGACAGCTATCGGCAGCAGATCCATTCGGCGGCATCCGTTTTGGAATTGGTGGGTATAGGGAGGCAGCAGATTGCGATGAAACGAAAACCGTAAAAACTCATCATCAAAGCCTAAGGAGTTATATCCCAGACTGATGGTTTCTCGCTGGTTCATTAGTTCATGAATTTGGCCAATTGCTTCAAATTCACTAAGGCCGGATGCTAAATCCTCAACGGACAGACGGTTTGTAATCATCGCGCCGGGAGATGGAATCACGTCCGGCCGTAGCTTAATAGCGAACCGATGGCGTTCAATTTCATTAAGTTTCCGGTCTGTGCGGATTGCGGCAAACTGCAAGACCTGGTCAAAAGCCTTATTCAGCCCTGTGGTTTCGATATCATAGAAGAGATATGTCTTTTTCATTGTCGAATGCTTTTAAGGAGAGTGCAACCAAAGCGTGGCCCTATGGGTTTTACTTTAAGTTCGTCTTCCAGACATAATTTGTCAAGATCAAAGATGCTTTACAGGATAGCAGAGGGCAGGAGTGGATCAGTCGATATAATACCTGAGCCGGTGTGTTGTTCCGTTAAAATCGATTGTTGCCGGCCAATGCGTCATTTCGCCGTTATGGATAATTCAGTGGCCTCGTAACCAAATTCCTTCAGCAGGCTTCTGGAGGTTTTAACAATCTCATCCGGGCCGAGTTTGGTTTCGACATAGATATCGGAGCCTTTAATTTTTTCCGGGATGCGCAACTGATCCGAGTATCGCGAGAAATAGGTTTTATCTTCACCGGAAATCCATAGCACTTTTTCAAAATCCTTTGAATGGATGGCCGCAAAATAGTCACAAAGACCGGTCAACAGATCTTCCCAGTAACGGACCGGATTGGTTTTGCCGTTAAACGTGTATGATTTGATTTCTTTGTCGATGTAACTTTCCGGTTTTTTCAATGTTTTTTTGAACCTGGACGCAGAAACATCAGAAGCGTTTAACCTGGACGCAGAAACATCAGAAGCGTTTAACCTGGACGCAGAAACATCAGAAGCGTTTAACCTGGACGCAGAAACATCAGAAGTGTTTAGTTTGGACGCAGAAACGTCAGAAACGTTTAATGCGGATTTTTTCTCCAGGCTTGAAACTTCAATCACTTTAGGCGGGGGTGCTGCGGTGGTAGCCGGACGATTGGTGACCAGCCAATTATCTAAATGTTTTTCTAAAAATCGTTCAACCAGCTTTGCTTCTACCCTGCACCCGCAAATTTTTTCGGTACTTTCTCTTAATAATTCCACAAATATCATATTGGGCTGGGAGATGATTTTGTTCCAGGCCTCAGGAATCACATTCGATGCGATTTTTTGATTTTTGTTCTGATTCAGGGTTTTGGCAGCCTTTAATGCCTGACCCTTGATGACTTTATTTTTGCTGAGCAAATCCATTAACTGGGGAACAAAGGTATCTTCTTTTTGTTTTAACAGGTCGACCGAATAAAACCATTTTTCCTGTGAATTTCCGGCTGATTTTGGCAGATAAAACCACCACAGGACCCCGTTTGTCAAAATTGCGATGTCAACATTTTCGCTGGATGCAAAGCTTAGCAAAGGCTTCTGATAATTATCCAGCTTTTCATGGACTCGTTTGACCTCAATAAATATTTTATTGGAGTTCCTATTCCGCAAGGCATACGTGACACTGTGAGAATTGGCAGAGTAGTCCGGATAGACTTCATCTACGTTGAAGATGTCCCAGCCTAAAAATGAAAATAATCTCAGAACCACCGCCTGTTTGGTAGAGGCCTCATCAAATTTGTCCAGTTTTTTATTCGATTTCAGATCCTTGACAAAGGTCACAATCTCTTTCTTCATGATGCCCTCAAATATAAAAATATTAAATTTCTAATTTGTCCTAAGATGGTTGTATAATCCTATATCGGCTTAGAGCATGGCGGACTTAAATACTTTTATAAAGGGATAACGAAATTTTTGGGATACTTATCAGCTTTGCAGCATGATCCTTTTAAGGGTTGGAACAGACAATAATGGGTCGGTTTATGACCGGAAATAACTAAAGCAAACTGGTATTAAGGCCGATAATATCCACGAGGTCAATATTTTTGGAACGCGCTAAGAACACCGGCAAACGAAAGAAAACTGATGAAAATTAAATTGTTGGCAATAAGTGCCATTATTTTTTTGCTTCTGGGGTGGAATACCAAAGATGGGGTATTGTTTTTTTTCTTTGCTGTTCATCTTTTCACCCTGACCATAGGTCTTTTCCTTTCCAGATATGACCAAAAACGCCGTGTGCACTGGACTCTCGACACGTTACCCATCTCCGATTCTTCAGAATCTTAACCGTCAGGCTTACTCCAAATAGGACGTAAAGTGCACCAGCTTGCGGTCGTCATCAATCAAATACATGGGCAGTCTCACCTGAAAGTCACCGGGGAGTGATCAAAAAGCCTGTATTTTTCGCAATCATTTTTTGATAGCCCTGAATAAACTTCCATTCTATAATTGAATACACCTGAGTTTTTATGATTTATGGATATACGAACATTTGGTTTCACAGCACGAAGGCACAAAGTTCACAAAGGGGCTTCTTTATTGGACCTTTTTCTTCGTGCTCTTTGTGTGCTTTGTGGTTTTTAAAAAGGATTGATCTGGCGCATGCGATTTCGCAAACAAAAAGAGACTTCCTACTTAACGGATCCGGACGTTGAATGCATGCTCAAGGTAAAAGAAGGCGATCGCGTTGCCTTTGAAATTCTCATGCGTAAATATTATCCGCGCATCTTAAATTTTGTTTATCGATTTTTAGGCAACCGGCAGCTATCAGAAGATCTTACCCAGGATGTATTTCTGAAGGTCTATAAAAATGCCCGGCGCTATCGACCACGGTCTAAGTTTCAAACCTGGCTGTTTACCATCGCCAAAAATTCCTGTTTAAATGAGTTGCGGCGGAATCGGAGGCAAATGGCATCATTAGAAGAGTCCATCACGCCGGATGAACGGGTGCAGAAAAAGGAGATTTCCGACCCCCATGCCGATCCTGCCGGGGATTTTCTTCAAAAGGAAAAAAAAGTGCTGATCCAGGCCGCTATTAATGAACTGCCTGAAAATCAGCGAATGGCTGTGATTTTAAGACGTTATGAGAATTTTTCTTACGTTGAAATTGCGACAGCTCTGAATGTGACCGACAAGGCTGTAAAATCACTTTTAAGCCGCGCCAAGGTGAATCTCAGAAAAAAATTGGCAGGCATCGTCGATCCGGATTAGGCAGACAAAAATAAAAACGCTGTGTTTTTATTTTTGGTGCGAAACTTTTTAATCTGTCAGGTGTTTAAAGGATTGGAGCACTAGAACCATGGATTGTCATAAAATAAAAAAAATGATTCCGCTTTATTTAGATCAGGAGCTCAGTGCCACTGATTATCAGCAGGTCGAAACGCATCTGCAAAATTGCACGGATTGCGAGTCGGAAGCCAGGGCCATTCAGCAATCATGGGATCTGCTCGCTGAAATAAAAACAGTAGAACCGGATCCCAACTATATGACTCGTTTTTGGCGATCGGTTGACGCGCAAACGCCCTGGTATTCCAAACTATATGAGAATGTTCAGGCCGTTTTTTTGCAGCGACGCTGGGTTCCAGCCCTGGCCGGGGCCTTCATCGTCCTGCTGGTCAGTACGATTGCGACGGTTCAATATCTGCAAAAACCGCAAACGGTTGCTGTTTTGGCCGAGCTTGATGAAGCCGAAATGGAGATGATCGCCAACATCGATCTGGCGGAACATTATGAAGTTATCCACGAGTTGGATTTTTTTTCGGATTTTGAAATCATCGAAAATCTGAACGGTCTTGAGACGATGTAAATACGGATTCAGTTAGCAGGCGCTTACATGTTTCTCAAAAAAATAATCTCTGGAATTACAATACTCATCTTTGCCCATGGCGTTGCGGGATACGCCCAGGAAGATGAAATTTCAGATGAGGATTTAGAAATTATTCAAATTATGGAAATCTTAGAAGATTTAGATTTATTCGAAGAGGATATTGATCTCCTGGAAACCATGACAGAAATCGGAGATGAAGATGAAAGCTAAACAACGGTGGGTTTATAGGATTCAACTAACACTGGTGGTGCTGATTTTCGGCAGCCTGTTATGCCCAGCTTCCTATGCCATCCAAACGGACCCTTCACAAAAAGCAGGGATAGGGGAGCAGACCTTTACTGTATCTCAGGCGCAGCGCCGGCAGGCGGTTGATGACAGCGTTCGTTTCCATCCTTATTTGGCTCAGAATGAAGAAGGCGTGTCGCGAGCCCGGCAAAGATGGAAAAACCTTTCCCCCGAGCAAAAACGCAAATATCGTGAAAGATTGAAGCGTTGGAAGCGGCTGACACCGGAACAGAAAGCAAAAATAAAAAAAAGATATGAGCATTTTAAAAACCTTCCGCCGGAAAAAAGGGCCCGGATAAGAGAAAACTGGAAGCGGTATAAGCGTTTGGACGAGGGGCAGCGGCGTGTTATCCGCGAAAGATATAAAAGATGGAATAATTTGAGCGAAGCTCAAAAACAGCAGATTCGGGAGCGCCGCCGTCGATATAAGGAAATGACGCCGGAGCAGCGGAGGCGCATGCAGGAAAATCGAAGACGATGGCAAAATCTATCACCGGAGGAAAAACATCAGCTGAGGGAGAGAAATCGAAGACGGCGCTTGCAAAATCAAAACGAACCCCAGCAGTATAATCGAAATCGTAGACAACCGCAGCGGACCCGCAAAAGAAACTAGAACCAAAATCCTATTTTTGAAATTCGTTCCAATTGGCCGACTAACCTTTAGAGCCCCGACCGCTTTTTCTAGCCCAGGGGCTTTCTATTCCGGAAATTATTACCCAACTGACAATTTTTTGACATTATTTTTGACAACATTTGTCACATTTTGCCTAACCGAAATATTGGTAAATTAATAAGCTTTTGAAAACATTATAATTTTGAAAATGGGCAAAATTGGCATGATAGTTGTATAGGTATGTAGTCGGATTGCCTGTGTCAACGACCACCCGCAACGCGGGTGGCTTGGATTTTACCGCCATAGGCGGGAAAAGACAGGGGTACGAAGTACCCCAATCGTTGCGGGTGGAACCGGGTGCTTGGCACCCGGTATGGAAAACCCAAATAATCCTCATGATCGATCGCCAATGACCGATATGATGATTATAAGTCAGGCATAATCCAGGCCAGCAACAAAAACCTCAAATGATAGGTGTAAAAAATGTTAGACAAAGCAGCAGACAATCACAATTTCGATTTCAACATTGGCCACCTTGTGAAAAGTCCTTGCAAAGCATGTCCGACCAGAGAGGATTTTCCAGGTTGTATGGAAGCATGTGAACTCTTGGATCAAATTCAGACGGTTTTGTCTGATTCCGTTTCAAGCGCCAACAATTACTCCGCGGCAGAGACATTTGACGTACCCGCACAGGTGCTGGATCAGATTTAAACATTAACCGGCCCTAGACGCTTTGCTGGGGCCGGTTACCAGCAAGTTTAGAAATTTTATTACCACCGCATCGATTTTTCTAACTTTTTAATTGCCCGACACTCTCCTGGCGGCACTTGCTCGCAGTAGTGCCGCCGATTTCATTTCTGCAGTTTGCCATCCGATTTTAAAATCACCAGCCATAACAAATTAATTCCCGTCAACGTACCTTATACCCATATAAGAAAAGGTGTCCCGGGCAGTGGTAATTTTCGATATGTCCGAATCTATCTGATGATTTTCTCCCAAAACGCTGCCGTGCCCGATAATCTCAGGCGAGATATCCTCATTCATGGTTTTTGCAAAATCGATTTCCGCGCGCCAGATCAGCGAAGGTTGACCGTTTTCGGCGCTATATCCGGCAGTTCCCTTTTGCTTCGTGTAATACGTATTATAGTCATAAGAGTTGTTTGCTTCTATGAACACTGAAACCTTTGTGTCTCTTAAATGCCGGGGAACCTGCCAATGGATGACGGCGGTTTCACCGGAGGGCGTGGCGCCGGTGATTGCATCAATACTCACGTTTTCATCCACCGTTGCTTTTTGCCAGACGCCATACCAGACCGGCACTGATTCCGGTCGCGCTTCTGCCAAGATCCATTTGTTTTTTCCCGCTTTTCCGGTGACATAGATCGTTTGAATGGCTCCAGAATTCTTTTCCATCAGCCAAATCGCAAAGGTCGGTTGGGATTTTGGCATAAAAAAGGACGGTTTTTGGTAAACATCATAATTGTAGGTAAATTTGAATTCCAAATACGGCTGGCTAAAATCAATTTTGACATCATCTTTTTGCACGGGTGCTGATGCGCATCCTAGAATGATCAACAGCGTAAATCCAAAGCAGAATATTCTCCGGTTCATCGCTCCTCCCACAGATGTTTGTATTCATTTATACAGGAATTTAACTTTGGCCAGAAAATCTGCAACAATCGTCTATAAAAATCGCTTTTTCGAGGTTGACATTAGAATACAGTTTCTCTATTTGTCTCGCAATGTTGGCTCAATCATCTGAAAATAAGGATACATAATGGAAAAACAAGTGAATGAAACGCCGGCGCTTTTGATCATTGATATGGTAAAAGACAATTTTATTGAGAGCCGTAACCTGCCGATTACGCCATTCGCCCAGGCGGCGATGGATCCCCTCAATAAATTGATTGAATTCTTTCGAGGTCATAAATGGCCGATTGTTTTTTCCACCGATGCATTTCATGAAGATGATTTTATTTTCAAAGGACGGATGCCTCCCCACTCGCTGTCCGGAACCGAGGGTGCAGAAGTTGTTGATGCGCTGGATATGCAAGACGATGATTTGTGGCTGCCAAAGCCCAGATTTTCGGCTTTTTTTAATACCGGTTTGGAAAAATGGTTACGGAATAGGGGAGTGAGCTTGTGTGCCGTAGGAGGCATTACCACCCATTTTTGTGTCCTAGCCACTGTATTGGATGCGATCTGTCACGATTTCAAAAGCGTGCTGCTTGAAGATTGTTCGGCGGCGCCATCAAAACGGATTCACGAGCAGACCCTGGACAGCTATCGCCGCAACCCCCTCTATCCGTTGCTGCGAGTGGCCAGATCCACAGATCTGATTGACGAACTTTTGGAGAAACGTTAGCATTTAATTTATCCGGTTAAGCCGGTTGAGCCCGTTGAGCCGGTTAAAAGAAAAATGTCTGGTTTTAAGTTTAACGAGACAAAGCGCAAACCGGCATAACGGGCAACGGGCTAACCATTAAAGCGGTTTTCCCAGTCATATTCCGCTGAGGTAACAATATGCTCCATGCGTTGGATGCGCCGCTGTAGATTTTCGTACCTCCTTTTTAGCCGCTGCAACGCGCCCTGCCTCGAATATGTGTAGCTATCGTAAAATTCCTTTTCTGCGGCGTTGCGAACCGGAATGACCGGCGCGGGTTTCATCAGGAGAGCGGCCAGCAGGTACAACCCGATCGCCGGGAAAAACCCGGCAACACATAAAAGGATTAAGGCAATCACCCGAGTCCAGAAAACTGAAAAATCAAAATGGTCTGCCAGCCCTTTGCACACCCCTAAAATAATGCCGCTGCGGGAGCGGTAGATTCCGTTGCGGGAAAGTCGGGTATACCTACTCATGGCTTGGTTTCCTTTCTTTTGTGCTTTTGCGTCCTTCTTGATCCAGCAGAATGGTCTCCAGAGCCTCGACGCGCTCTTCCATGCGAGAAAGTGACGTATATATCTCCTGGATCATTTTTGTTTCCTCGGCTTGATCGCCTGCGGATTGACCGCCGCGGATAAATTTGATGGCCAAAAGAATTGCACCCGGGATGATGGCCAGCGCAAGCACGATACTTCCGAACACAATGGCTACGATTAATACTTCTTTCATTATGGGCTCTACCTTGGCTTCACTAATTTATTTTTTAAAAATCCTTGCGAATTGCTGCGACCTTGGAAAGGTTATAAGATTATCGGTTTATCCGGATCAATAAAAATCTCGTCTATATTTAATATTGCCAACACGCTGGCTTTTAATCGGCAGATTGGGTTTCATCCGGTTTCGATATTGGTGTTTTCAGAGCCTGCAATTCCTTTTCGATTTCATCATCCGCGCCCAGGGCATCGAATTCAGCTTCCAGGGCGGTCTTTTTTCCGAAATTGACGAGATCGGCTTCGGCTTCCATACGTTCGATGCGATTCTCCAGTTCATCAAATTTCAGTATGGCTTCGGAACTGTCCACCCGCCGGATTTCCTCCTGTGCCTGTCTTTTCCGATTGGCATGAATATGTCGCTGGACAAGTAAGCGCTGTTTGTCGCGGGCGGATTTCAACTTATCTTCCAGCTGGCGGATATCATCCTGATATTGTTCGATGAGAAGATTGTGTTCGTTATACTCATTTTCAAGGCCATCCGTGCGTTGTGCATAGCGGCGTTTTTCAATTAGAGCTTCGCGGGCCAGATCATCCTTGCCTTTTTTTACTGCGATCTCGGCCTTTTCTTCCCAGTAACGGATTCGTTCATGTAATGTGTCCAGCTGGCGTTGAACTTTTTTGCTGCTGGCCATTGCGCCGGCGCAGGCAGCCTTGATTTCAACGAGCGTATCCTCCATTTCTCTGATCATCAGTTTGATCAATTTTTCCGGATCTTCCGCTTTATCAAGGATCGCATTGATATTGGAGCTGATAATGTCGCGAAAGCGTGTAAAAATGCCCATGGTGACCTCCCTGTCTGAAAATTCCTCCCGCATTGCCCGTAAAACGTTCAATTCGGTGTTATTTGTTATCTGTTATTCATTATTAGAAATTGACAATCGCTTCCTAGAAAAATTAACCAACAGCAAATAACGAGCAACTACCTGTTCAGCATTAAGCATGCCAACACCCAAATTAGTCATAATGATCTGATATTATTATATATTATATAAAAAATAATTACTTGACATATTGGCAAAAATAACTAATATATGGTAAAATTATTAAAAAATTGGTAAAATTAACTATTATGTGGCCAAACGAACTGAGACACAAAAGTCTGGGCTCCGACACATCAAGAGTTGTGACCGAAGCACTGGGCCAATCAGAACCGTTTTTGGAGTTTCAGGAACGGCTTTCGCGGGTAGCGCCGATTCACAGGCCGGTGCTGCTAATTGGAGAGAGAGGAACTGGAAAAGAGTTGGCCGCAGCGCGGCTGCACTATCTGTCAAATCGATGGCAGGCGCCGATGGTCGCATTGAACTGTGCGGCTCTGTCACCTTCGTTAATCGAGTCGGAGTTGTTTGGTTATGAAAAAGGCGCATTTACCGGTGCTTTACAGCGACGATTCGGCCGGTTTGAATCTGCGGATCGCGGGACCCTCTTTTTAGACGAAATCGGAAGTATTCCACTGGAAGTTCAAGAAAAAATATTACGGGTGGTGGAATACAATGTTTTTGA
>JASFIX010000097.1:0-9849 GCA_050122435.1 Desulfobacterales bacterium | reverse complement strand
ATCAGAGAAAAGGAGGGCTTATGAAAAGCATACCTCGGATTATTGAAGAACAGGTTCAACGCTGGCAAATCATGCAAAAGGAGGGAAAGGAAGAAAAAAAGGGGGTTTCCATCATCACGATATCCAGAGAGCCGGGCAGTGGCGGCCGAATCGTCGCAACCCGCCTGGCGGAAAAACTCGGCATTGCTATTTTCCATCAGGAAGTTATCAATGAAATGGCTAAAAGTGCCGATGTCAGCGAAAAATTGGTAGAAACGCTGGATGAACGTGGGCTTTCGACACTGGAACACTGGATCTCATCTCTGGTTCATGAACGACATCTGTGGCCGGATCGCTACATGCAACATCTGATGAAAGTGGTCGGAACCATAGGCAAACACGGCCGGGCTGTGGTGGTCGGAAGAGGCGCTAATTTTATTTTGCCACCCGAGAAAAGATTCAGTGTGCGCATTGTGGCCCCCCAAGCCTGGCGAATTGATAATGTCGCCAAAGAATTCGATATTTCGTCAGAAGATGCCAAAAGACGGGTCATGCGAACCGACTCGGACCGCCGGGCCTTTATTCGCAAGTATTTTAACGCCGATATCGCCGATCCCATCAATTATGATCTGGTCGTTAATACGGCAACGTTAAGCGTGGGTGATGCGGTGAAAGTGATATCTTCCGCCCTGGGACTGGTGGAATGTGTCTTTGTGGGATCGTAATCTAGAAAATTGACGTTGCCGGTGAACACGCCAAAGATAGCAGCGGCGGCGCTTATCTAAGGCGTTGTGCTGCCGGACAATCTTTTCTGGATTTTCTCGCTTCTCAGTTCTCTGAGTGCATCACTGGCCACCCAACGTGCCGTCTTGGATTCGAACTGCTGGATTTCTTCAGCCACGCGGATCGCATTTTTGTTCAGAGATATGTTGCGTTTGCCGATTTGCCGCAAAGCCCAGTTAACCGCCTTTTTGACAAAATTACGCTCATCTGTCGCCTCTGCTGTTATGCGCTTAAGGAACGGATCAAACTGTTTGTCAGGCGCTTTTTTATCGTGGACTGCCAGAACCGCCATCAGCACAAAACCGGCTCGTTTGACAAATTCTTCAGGCCGACTCGCCCAGGCCAGGGCTTTTTGACGGGCAAATGGTGTTTTTCTGAACAACCGATTGCAACACTGATCACACAGATCCCAGGAATCAAATTCACTTGACCAGCGATCCAGCCGATTTGCGGTGATTTGCTGCGGGTCAGCGATCATGCACGCCAGAATGCGGGCTTCATGGATAGCGCTTAACCATAGTTCCTCAGCAAGTTTATGGTTTTTCCCGATTTTTTTGGCCAGACCCCGGAGTTTGGGAATTGAAATCCCCAGGGCTCGGTAGGCCTTGATGCCATATCTGGCCATGCCGGCTGCCGCGTTGGGATTCTCCATCGATTTAAGCTCAGCGATCACCTCTTTAAGTAGCATGGCGCACCGTCTTTTATTCACCTCTGAGAAACTGCTTTAATCCTTTGAGCGTGCCCCGCCAGGCTGCATTTTCTCCAACCATAATTGAAACAATAACGTCTTTTTCGACGCTGATTTCCAGAACCACCTCTTCATCTCCAATTTTAAACACGGCCTCGGCCCAGCGTTCGGCCGGCAGGCCGCTGCTTTCACAATCATAATCGGTACGGATTTCCCCGGTCATTCTGATGTCACCCATGGCTGTCCTCCTTGCTGGCTTAATCGGTTGGGCCGGTTGAGCCCGTTGCCCGTTTGCGCGTTGTCTTGTTAAAAAATAAAAACAGACACGCTTCCTTCCCTTACGGGCTCAACCGGCTCAACGGGCAAATAAGCTCAACCGATAGACCTTAAAAGCATTCTTGGGATAGATCCTATAGAAGCTGGTGAAGGTTCTGCTCCAGCTCATCAAATTCATCTCCGGAAAAACAGTACTGCATCTCCAGAAAACGTTGGCGGAGATCCATTACTTCTTTTTTAACATTTTTATTTTTAAGGATCACATCGGCCATCAGCTGGGCCAGCTCCGCAAAATCCGCTGCTTTCATGCCGAAACGCGTCATTTCCTGTACGCCGGTCCGCAGCGATCCGGCTGCCGAAAAGCTTTCCTCATCCGGAGCGGCCTGGTAGTTGAGAATAATATGGTTGTCCTCCAAACGCTGTGCGATTTCAGGTGCGCATGCATATCCCACATTAATGATAACCTGATGGGTTTCGGTAAAGGAAATTGCCGGATCGCCGGCGATATCTAATCCGCATTCTTTTAAGGCTGCAGCAAACGCTTTGGCATTGGTCACCACATTTTTCTGATAATCTTCTTTGAAAGCGTTCATTTCGTAAGCGGCCAACAGCAAGCCCAGCAAGGTGCCCAAGTGGTGGTTGCTGGTGCTACCCGGAAAGGCCCGTCGCTGAATGGCTTCCCAGAACTCATATCGCAGATCGTCTTCGGTATAGTTTACGGCGGCAATGCCGCGCTGGGTGCCATAAAAGGTTTTATGGGTCGAACCGGTGACAATGTCGGCTCCTTCCTTAAAGGGCTGCTGGAAATAGGGTCCTATCAGCCCAAGCACATGGGCCATGTCATACATTAACATACAATCCAATTCGAGCCCATCAATGATGGCGCGCATTTCTTCAACCGGCTCTTTATGGATGATCATGCTTTTGCCTAAAATAATCAGCTCAGGGCGGTGTTCAGCGATCAGTTCCTTCGAGGCTTCAACATCAATCTTATACGGGTTGTCTTCTAAAACCGGAAAATTGACCACCGCCGGTTTTTCCCATTTGGGATCTCGCATCACAAAATCGCGCAAGGCCCCCATGGGCTGCGCACTGAGATGCCCGCCTTTGATAATGTGATTGTTCATCACTTTGCGAATACGGCGCTGTTCGTTTTTGCGGTCGGCACGGTTCAGATAATCCACCAGGGCACTGAACACGGCCATATTGGCCATCTGCCCCGAAATAACCCGGGTTTCAACTTCGCTACATTCTAAGAAGCGTTGAAACTCGCAGGTCAGCAGATATTCGACCTCACCAATAAATTCGGTACCCTGGTAATAAAAAACATTGGCTTCCTTGAAGGCTTTGACCTGTTTGTGTTCAGCATAACGGCCGGCAGGGTCGGTTATGGAAAGCATGTGTACCAGAGGGGAGGCTGTCTGCTCCGAAGGAATCAAATTCACACATTGCTGCTGGCGCCAGGCATGGTTGTCGATGGCTTTATTGATCAGCGTTTTAACGTTTTGCTCCATTTTTTCAGTCGCACAGACCGATTCACGGTCTGCGCGAAGCTGATCATAAAGGATCGGCCAGCAATGAGGCGGGGCTTCGGCCCTCATATGATAGGGCACGATGACGGCCCTGGCGCGCTTGCCCCGGATTTCAATTTCAACTTCATCGCCTTCCACCAGATCGCTGTCTAAAAGGGCCAAACCGATGGCGCGGCGCCCTTTGTCTTCACTTTGCCGGGTGGACAGACCAACGCCTTCGCTTTGCCATAGCGGAACCATGGTCCCGCTGGTCACATACCCCACATGCTTATCGTCACGAAACACTTTGGTTTCGGCCCGGGCAACCCCCTTATCGATCAGCGCGATGGGCTGGATGATGCGCGGCAGATCGGCAATCAGTGAATAGTCTCGGTCGACAATCCGTTTTAAGGCTTCAAATTGTTTTGTCAGCGCTGCACGCCCTATAAAATCTCCTTTTAAGGGGGAAAGACTGACCCCAAACCGAGACAGCATGCTGGCATAGGCTGGTATTTCCTGGCCCTCGGGGTCGAGTCCCAGTTCGTGCCCGTAAAGGGGCAGGGCGGCTTCCAGACGCAGTGTGTCTCTGGCACCCAGTCCGACGGGTCGCATGCCTTTGTCAATCAGCGTATCCCAGATCGCAGCCACTTCCTTGCTGGCGACAAAAAGCTCAAAGCAAATCGGCTCCCCGGTGTAACCGGTGCGGGAAACCAGCACCTGACTGGAGTTGATTTGAACCGTGCTCAGACAGTTGCGCAGTGGTTCGGGCAATCGGCCGTCAGAAATTATATCAAGCATGACATCTTTCGTTTTCGGTCCTTGCAAACTGAGCATGGACAACTCTTTGGTGCGGTCGGTTAGCTCTACCTCACCGAAATTTTTGCGCAATGCTTCCAGGTGAGCAAAATCTTTTTCGCGGTTGGATGCGTTGACCACCAGGATGTATTCATCGGGCACAAAGCGGTAAAGATAGGCATCGTCAATGATTCCGCCGTTTTCATTGGGAATCATCGTGTAATGGCCCTCTTCTTCTTCAAGAGCGGCGGCATTGTTGGTGAGCACGTGCTGTAAAAATTCCACAGTATCCTTGCCGCGTACAGCGAAGCGACCCATATGCGAGATATCAAAAAGCCCCGCATCCTGGCGGGTAATCAGGTGTTCTTGGACAATGCCGGTTTCGTAATGCAGCGGCATTTCCCATCCGGCAAATTCCACCATGTTGGCGCCCAGTTTGACATGGTACTCATTTAAAGCGGTTTTGTGTAAATTCCCCATTGCTCATCATCCTTTTTGGAAGAAGTTTAAAATTATATTGCGCTGTTATGGCAAAAAATAATAGATAAAAGGAATCTTGCTGTCAAAAAGAAATTCAAATCTAAGACACTATTTTTGTCGACTGGATATTTTCACCTAAGGATTTAGGGTGCAATGATGACTGACAAAATATCAAAATACAGCAATTCACATCGGTTATTGTTTAATGTGGGCGGACAACGGATAGGTTGGTTGCAGGTGGTGGCCAATTTTGCCGGGGCCTGCATTGTCACATCGTATTTTGTTTTTTTTGACCAGGTATTCTCGGCCCAGTATGTCCAAACCACGTTTTTTGTCGTTGGAATCATGTTCGTCGGACTGGTAATTATTGCTATGGTTTTTTTTTACAACTGGCGAAAGGATTTGAATCGATTTACTGACCTCAAAAGGCTTGACCAGGAGATTGACCCGGTTCTTCAAAAAAAAGCGCAGCGTAAAATTCTTGATTTACCTTATATTTCTGCATCCGTAAGTCTTTTTAACTGGTTTTTAGCCGCCATTTCGATGACAGCATATAGCCTGATTTCCGGATCCGGCGGGGACGAATCATTGGCTGTCGGGCTGGTTGAAGGGTTAAGGGTTTTTATCGGCGTCATCATCGCCGGAATCATTACCTGTGCCATCATCTTTTTCACGACCGAATCCCAATGTAAGAAAATTTGGCCCGACTTTTTCCCTGAAGGCGATCTGGTCAGAACCCCGGGGGCGTTTCGCCTCAAATTGCGCAGCCGCATGTTTGTTATTTTTATTTTAGCCAGTATTTTACCGCTGATCATGATGGCGGTCTTATCGTATAACAAAGCTAGCATGATGCTCGTGATGGATCCTGCTCAAGTCATCCAGAGCTTGTTATACTTAACGGCGTTTTTGTTGATCGTCACCCTGGCCGTGGCCATAATTTTATCCCGCACCTTTTCAACCGGCATCATTGATCCGGTCCAGCGCATGGAAGCCGCCATGGCCAGGGTTGAAAAGGGGGATCTGACGGCAACCGTAACGGTTAACAGTAATGATGAACTGGGGGCGCTGGCGGAAAATTTCAATCAGATGACCGACGGTCTCAAAGACCGCTATCGATTGCGCCAATCACTGGATCTGGCCAAAGAAGT
Source organism: Desulfobacterales bacterium (assembly GCA_050122435.1). GTDB lineage: Bacteria > Desulfobacterota > Desulfobacteria > Desulfobacterales > JAHEIW01 > JAHEIW01. The sequence goes on along the minus strand of JASFIX010000097.1, from coordinate 4,189 downwards.
ACAGCAAAACCTGCTGCCCGCAAAGGATCCCCAGTTTTCTGGGTTAGATATTGCCGGCAAAAGCATCTATTGTGACGAGACCGGCGGTGATTATTTTGATTTTTTTGATACCACCAGAACGGGCGAAAAAAAATATGGTGTTGTTATCGGGGATGTGTCCGAACACGGCATCCCATCAGCCCTGCTGATGGCCTCAGCCCGCGCTTTTATGCGGCAGCGTACGGCACTGTCCGGCAGCATTTCCGAAATCGTTGAGGACGTCAACCGCCAGCTGACGCAGGACGTGGAAGATACCGGCCGGTTCATTACGCTTTTTTATCTCCAGGTAGATATGAACGACCGCAGCTTGAGTTGGGTACGCGCCGGACATGAACCCGCAACGCTCTATGACCCTATAACAGATCGCTTTGAAGAACTAGCCGGCAAAGGTATTGCATTAGGAATTGATGATCGCTGGCAGTATGCAGAAGAAGAACGCGCCGATCTGGCTGCCGGCCAGATTATTTTGCTGAGCACAGACGGCATTTGGGAAGCCAGCAATCAAAAGGGTGAAATGTTCGGCCGGCAGGCCATTCACAATATCATTCGCCAAAATTCGCATCGCTCGGCTGCAAAAATTCAGGATGCCATCCTGAACACGCTGCATCGTTTTCAGCAGGGGATTGCCCCTGCTGACGACATCACGCTGGTTATCGTTAAAATAAAAGACGAGGACGAGTAGGAGGACAAGTTCGATAGAGAACATAAAATTTCGTCTTCGTGGCCGTACTCGTCCAAGAGAACTCAAACTACCAAATACACGTGTAACGCGTAACTCGGAACACGGAACCCGATACACGCAACGCAAAAAAAGGAGACATGGCAATGGCAACAGCAACGGTTCACTGGTTAAATGAAAGAAACTTTGTCGGAGTGGATTCAAATGGCCACTCGGTTGTGTTATCCGGCCAAAAAAACAGTATCGGCGTAAGTCCTTCTCAGATGCTGCTGGTTGCGCTGGCCTCGTGCTCATCGGTGGATGTGGTTGAAATTTTAGAGAAAAAACGTTTGAAACTGACGTCACTCAACGTCACCATCACGGGGGAACAGGACCCGGATCCTCCCTGGACCTATCGGAAAATCCATGTGAAATATCAGCTGGGCGGCAAAGATTTGACTGAAAAAGCCGTTGAGCAGGCCATCCGTCTTTCCCAGGATAAATATTGTTCGGTGGCCACCACCGTCAGTGGCGTGGCTGAAATCACCACTGAATTTGAAATTGTGACCTCTTAACTCGTTTCTTACCACACGGCTTTAACAGTTCAGCCACGGGCTAACCGCTTAAAATCAAAAATAAATATTGACACCCACCGAGTTTACCAATAAAATTTTAACTGTATTCTCGTCATTTACCAAAAGGAGCACGCACATGCTGCATACGGATCTTCAGCTAGGCAGATATGGAATTACCGCACGCCTGTTCAAACTGATCAACGACCTGCCAAAGGATAAGAAGCTGATCCTTTTAAAACAGCTTATCGGCGATGATGTCACCGTTCAGTTGTGTAAATTGATCATAGAAATGTCTGAAGAACAGCAGATCATTTTGCTCGAACAACTGGAAGGCATGCCAGCCGTTGAAATGCCCGAAAGGACAGTCAGTCTGGAAGGAAACGATTCTTCGATGCGGGAAAATCCGCGCAAGCCGTGTCTGATTAATGCCAATTACCGCGTCCAAAACAAAGACTTCAAAAGCTACATATTGGACATCAGCATTGGAGGGGTATTTATCGAGACCAGCGAAAAATTTACCATCGGTCAGAAAGTAGAGCTGAATTTTACATTGCCCGATCATTCTAAACCGTTCAAACTTACCGGAACCATTTCATGGGGCAGCCCGCGGGGATTTGGATTGAAATTTGATGGGGTTCCGGCACAACAGGGAGAAATTTTAAGATCTTTTGTTGAGCAAAAAGAATAGGCGCCGGGGGATAGCGCCTTATTTGACATCAAAATTTATCATTATTTCATTGCCCCTGATGAAAGGAGCTCTATGAAATCTTTAATCACTATAATTTTGGTAGTTGGAATTCTGGCGTGGGTTCCGGCTTCAAACGCAGATGTTTATTCCTGGACCGATGAAAACGGGGTCAAGCATTTCGGCAACCAGCCGCCCGATAATGCCGCCGACGTGAAGATGATATTTAAAGAGGAACCGTTCGACGAAGCTGCCGATCAAAAACGCACGGAGGCCCAAAATCGGGAGCTGACCGAGCTTATCAGAGAACTTGAAGAAGAAGAACAACGGCAGGCAGCCGAAGCTAGAAAAAGGGCTGCAGCGGCCGAACAAAACAGGAAGCCCACCCAGGAGGAACGCATCGCTGCTGAAGGAGAACGGCTGGAAGCCAAAATCGCCGAACTTGAGGAAAAACCACTCGACTATTTCGGTTCTCAAAAAAACAAGCGGGTGCGGATCGGGTATTACCGCTACCGGCTGGAGGCCTTAAATACGGATCCGGATAAATACTTTAGCCAGCCCTCCCAATTTCAGGGCAATGTTAAGAGTACTGAATAATAACCAATTTTCCTTCGGTTGTCGCAAATCAAATACTAACTACTCCACATGAGCGTGCACCTTCCATGGTCGGTGACCCGCCAACGGAGTGTTCACTGCGTTTATCTTATCTAAAACGTATCATCAATGCCACCAAAAATATTCCTTTTTCTCGGGACAACAAAGTCCTTGGGTGTTAGATGCATTTTTGAGATGAGTTCTGGAAATAATTCTAAAGTTAGTTATAATTAATGCCGATACCCTATTCGTTACGTGTATTTCAAACGGTGATCTTGCAAGCCAGCGTTCATCGATCAATTCGGATGCAAGGAGGACAGTTTGATGAAAAGAATGGTTTCTTTTTCAGGTTTAATGGTATGTCTTATTTCACTGTGTCTGCTGATTCCGGTAGCCGGGGCCCAAGAAGCAAATAAAGTTCAGGTCGTTGCTGCCGCCATCTGCAAAAATGTTGTCGATCGGGAAGCAGTGGATGTCGGAACTCAATTTTCAAATTCGGTTCCCCGGCTGTATTGTTTTACAAAAGCGGTGAGTACGCAGATACCCACTGAGGTTATTCACGTTTGGAGTTACGGCGATGTCGAACGAGCCCGGGTTTCTCTGGCGGTCAATGCCGCTAGCTGGCGGACTTACAGCTCCAAGGCCATTCAATCTCATGAGATTGGCCCTTGGCGGGTGGATGTCCTGGACACATCGGGAAATCTGCTGGAAACGATTAATTTTGAAATAACCCAGTAAGCAAAAAAATAAAAAGGGATTCTGCGGAATCGCCTTATTTTATCAAAAAGCCACCTCCATGGAAAACGGGAGGTGGCTTTCATTTATTCGGAACATATTTATGACAAGCGGTACAAAACAGAAAAAATTATTATTTAATATAATATCAAATGCATAATTGATTGAGGACTTCATAAAATTGAAATTGACCCTGTTTTTTGATAAGCTGATATTACAAAATTTATTTCCGAAAACTGCCGTCTAATAAATCCCATTTATCCCGGTCAGGTTGTCCTCATCTCTTGCCGTACCCAAAATTTTAAGTGGAGGGTTCTATGACATTTGCCAACATGTTGAATATAACGAGCAGTCCGGCACTATCCATATTAATATGGATCATATTGTTTCTGCTCGCGCTTTATTTTGCGCGCCGACCGTTTCACAGGGCGGTGATGTCATTTAGCAAAATTATCTATAATGCCATGCGCTTTACGGCGGCCTCTGTGCTCTCGGCGGAGAAACGACTGGTGAAGCGTAACCGGGAAGTAATGATGGCAGCCGGCCTGGAAAACGCCGAACGGGTTGTCGAACGGGAATTTGACCGTATCAGTGCCGCTGTGGCCCGGGACCTCGAAGGCTATCCCAAGGTTCATCGCCGGCTGTCGGAATTGATCACCAAACTGGATGAAGATTTCGACAGCAGCGCCGATGTACCGCCGTCTTTGCCCAACTGGATGCCGATTATCGAATCCATTGCTAAAATCAAACATACCGGAGATTCGATGGTCGCCAATATGCTGTCGGAAATCAACCGTTCGTTAACCGATCAGAACAAAAAAGCCATAGATAACTATCGCAATTCCACGGCTTCACGCCATGCAATTTTAAGCAAAATGATGCCGTTCTGGCGCAAAATCGAAA